>NZ_NEJY01000019.1:0-160467 GCF_002113255.1 Pseudomonas sp. B14(2017) | reverse complement strand
AGAATTTCTTGACGACCATAGAGCATTGGAACCACCTGATCCCATCCCGAACTCAGCAGTGAAACGATGCATCGCCGATGGTAGTGTGGGGTTTCCCCATGTGAGAGTAGGTCATCGTCAAGATTCATTTCGCAAAACCCCTATCTGCGCATGCAGGTAGGGGTTTTGTCTTTCTGGCCTAAACCCCAGACCTGCACAACCCTCCTCTGTGGGAGCGGGTTCACCCGCGAACACCGGCATAGCCGGTGCCATCCACCGCGTCGCCCGCTTCGCGGCTAAAGCCGCTCCCGCAGGTATGGCGCGGGTCCAGGGTATGCTGTGGAAGTGGCCTTCACCCCGCCGGCAGCCCTTTTCCTATGCAAGCCAACAGCCCATAGCTATCATGCCTGCCTTATTCCAAGTCGAGACTGGCATGCTGAAGTTGTTGAATCTCCTCAAGGATGGTCGGTTCCATTCCGGAGAAGCTCTGGGGTCGGCCCTCGGGGTAAGTCGCAGCGCCGTTTGGAAGCAGCTGCAGCACCTGGAGAGCGAACTGAACCTCACCATTCACAAGGTTCGTGGGCGCGGCTATCAGTTGGCGGCGCCACTGGCTTTGCTCGATGCGCAAGCGATTGCCGGGTTTGCCGAAGGCGAGCAGTGGCCCGTTTTCATCCACGAAACCATCGACTCGACAAATGCCGAAGGCCTGCGGCTCGCCGGGGAAGGGCAGACCGCTCCATTTCTGGTCCTGGCCGAGCGCCAGAGCGCCGGCCGTGGTCGTCGCGGTCGGCAGTGGGTCAGCCCGTTTGCCGAAAACCTCTATTACAGCCTGGTACTCCGTGTGGATGGCGGCATGCGCCAGCTCGAGGGCTTGAGCCTGGTGGTGGGGTTGGCGGTAATGCGTACCCTGCAGGCGTTTGGGGTTAAGGATGTGGGGCTCAAATGGCCCAACGATGTCCTCGTTCGCGGGCAGAAGATCACCGGTATCCTCCTGGAGTTGGTGGGTGACCCGGCAGATGTCTGTCATGTGGTGCTGGGTATCGGCATCAATGTGAACATGCAGGTCAACGATCAGGTCGACCAGGTGTGGACCTCGATGCGCCGCGAAGTAGGGGCGGCAGTCGACCGTAACCGGCTGGTAGCGTTGCTCAGTCAGCAATTGCAGCACGAATTGGCACGGCATCGTCGCTACGGGTTTGCCGCATTCCAGGAAGAATGGGAGCAGGCGCACCTCTGGCAGGGGCGCAATGTTTCTCTGGTTGCCGGTAGCACGCGTATTGATGGCGTGGTTCTTGGCGTCGACGGGCAGGGCGGCTTGCGCCTTGAGGTGGGCGGGGTGGAAAAGAGCTTCAGTGGTGGTGAGCTCAGTTTGAGGTTGCGTGATGATTCTTGAGCTCGATTGCGGTAACAGCTTCATCAAGTGGCGGGTAATCCACGTCGCTGATGCAGCGATTGAAAGCGGCGGTATCGTCGACTCCGATCAGGCGCTGGTGGCCGAAGTGGCTGCGCTGGCTTCGGTACGTCTGACCGGCTGCCGCATTGTAAGTGTGCGCAGTGAGGAAGAAACCGATGCGCTTTGCGCGCTGATTGCCCAGGCATTTGCCGTGCAAGCGCGCGTGGCGCACCCCGCCCAGGAAATGGCGGGTGTGCGCAATGGCTATGACGACTACCAGCGCCTGGGCATGGACCGTTGGTTGGCGGCGCTGGGAGCATTTCACCTGGCCAAGGGCGCTTGCCTGGTCATTGACCTGGGCACCGCTGCCAAAGCGGATTTCGTTGCGGCGGACGGTGAGCACCTGGGTGGCTACATCTGCCCGGGTATGCCATTGATGCGTAGCCAGTTGCGTACTCACACCCGGCGTATCCGTTATGACGATGCCTCGGCCGAGCGTGCATTGGCCAGCCTGGCGCCAGGTCGCTCGACGGTCGAGGCGGTCGAGCGCGGTTGCGTGTTGATGCTCCAGGGTTTTGCGCGTACCCAGCTCGAGCAGGCGCGTGTGTTGTGGGGGGGCGATTTCACGGTGTTCCTCACAGGTGGCGATGCGCCGCTGGTTAGGGAGGCCGTGCCCCAGGCGCGTGTCGTGCCTGACCTGGTTTTCGTAGGCCTGGCTATGGCCTGCCCATTGGATTGAGGTGCCTATGCGTTGGTTGTTTCTGCTGTTACTGGTGCTCAACGTCTTCTATTACGTGTGGCACCAGCAGGAAGCCCCGCTGAAGGTCAAGGAAGTCGCGCCCCTGTCGCTGTACAAGGGGAATCAGCAAGAAATCCGCCTGTTGCGCGAAACGGGGGTGTCGGCGCCACCCAAGCGCCGGGATGAGTGCCTGGTGGTCGGTGGCGTGATGGGGCAGGGCCAGCTCGATGCACTGCGTCAGCGCCTGTTGAGCCTGGATATTGCCACGCTGCCGGTGGTGGGGCAGCTGCCAGGGGCGGATGGTCGTTGGCTCAAGGTTGCCCCGGAAAGCGAGCGTTTGCTGGACCAAACCGTGCTCGCGACTCTTTCCAACGATTTCAAAGACTTAAAACACAAAATTATTTTCTGCCAGGGTATTGCAACTGGCGAATAGCTTGATAGAATGGCGCCCGCTTCACAGGGAACACCACTCAGGTGGCAGAACTGGAAGCGGTGTCAAAGCAGCTAAGTTTCAGATTTGATTGAAAAAATTTGAAAAAACGCTTGACACTAGGACGGCAGACAAATAGAATGCCGGCCACATCTGGAGGGATTCCCGAGCGGTCAAAGGGGACGGACTGTAAATCCGTTGCGAGAGCTTCGAAGGTTCGAATCCTTCTCCCTCCACCAGTTTTAGCGAGAGCCGCAAGCTCCGCGGGTATAGTTTAGTGGTAGAACCTCAGCCTTCCAAGCTGATGATGCGGGTTCGATTCCCGCTACCCGCTCCAAGTTTGCTGGATTTTGCACAAAGTGTTTCGCTCTTGTAGCTCAGTTGGTAGAGCACACCCTTGGTAAGGGTGAGGTCAGCGGTTCAAGTCCGCTCAAGAGCTCCATATAAACAAGGCAGATATGAAAATATCTGCCTTTGTTTTATCAGCGCAAGACTATTTCTTCTGCGGAGGATTGTATCGATGGCTAAGGAAAAGTTTGATCGTTCCCTTCCCCACGTTAACGTCGGCACTATCGGCCACGTTGACCACGGTAAGACCACTCTGACCGCAGCTCTGACTCGCGTCTGCTCCGAAGTTTTCGGTTCGGCAGTCGTTGAGTTCGACAAGATCGACTCGGCTCCGGAAGAAAAAGCGCGCGGTATCACCATCAACACCGCTCACGTCGAGTACAACTCGAACATTCGTCACTACGCTCACGTTGACTGCCCAGGTCACGCTGACTACGTGAAGAACATGATCACCGGTGCTGCCCAGATGGACGGCGCGATCCTGGTTTGCTCGGCCGCCGATGGTCCGATGCCACAAACCCGTGAGCACATCCTGCTGTCCCGTCAGGTAGGCGTTCCTTACATCGTGGTCTTCCTGAACAAGGCTGACCTGGTAGACGACGCTGAGCTGCTGGAACTGGTCGAGATGGAAGTTCGCGACCTGCTGTCCACCTACGACTTCCCAGGCGACGACACCCCGATCATCATCGGTTCGGCTCGTATGGCCCTGGAAGGCAAAGACGACAACGAAATGGGTACTACCGCTGTCAAGAAGCTGGTAGAAACTCTGGATGCCTACATCCCTGAGCCAGTTCGTGCCGTTGATCAGCCGTTCCTGATGCCGATCGAAGACGTATTCTCGATCTCGGGTCGTGGTACCGTTGTTACCGGTCGTATCGAGCGTGGTATCGTCCGCGTTCAGGATCCGCTGGAAATCGTTGGTCTGCGTGACACCACCACCACCACCTGCACCGGTGTTGAGATGTTCCGCAAGCTGCTGGACGAAGGTCGTGCTGGCGAGAACTGCGGCGTTCTGCTGCGTGGTACCAAGCGTGACGACGTTGAGCGTGGCCAGGTTCTGGTCAAGCCAGGTTCGGTCAAGCCGCACACCAAGTTCACCGCAGAAGTCTATGTTCTGTCGAAGGAAGAAGGCGGTCGTCACACTCCGTTCTTCAAAGGCTACCGTCCTCAGTTCTACTTCCGTACCACTGACGTGACCGGTAACTGCGAACTGCCGGAAGGCGTTGAAATGGTAATGCCAGGTGACAACATTCAGATGACTGTCACCCTGATCAAGACCATCGCAATGGAAGACGGTCTGCGCTTCGCTATCCGTGAAGGCGGTCGTACCGTCGGCGCCGGCGTCGTAGCAAAAATTATTGAATAAGTAGTTGATTTACTTGATCAGGCTGGTATAATGGCCGGCCTGATACAGCGTTACAGGTCAGTAGCTCAATTGGCAGAGCGACGGTCTCCAAAACCGTAGGTTGGGGGTTCGATTCCCTCCTGACCTGCCATTTCACCTCGGTGTGATGGCTTTCTTCTCACAGGATCCTCCTCGATGACTCCCAAAACTGAAGCCCAAGAATCGCGTTTTGATCTGTTCAAGTGGCTGGCTGTAGTGGCTTTGGTGGTTGTCGGCGTAGTGGGTAACCAGTATTACTCCGCCTCCCCGATCCTGTATCGCGTCCTTGCACTTCTCGTCCTGGCTGCTGTCGCGGGCTTTGTAGCTCTGCAGACTGCGAAGGGCAAGTCGTTCTTTGCGCTGGCGAAGGAAGCTCGTACCGAGATTCGTAAAGTCGTGTGGCCGACCCGCCAGGAAACCACCCAGACCACGCTGATTGTCGTGGCTGTCGTGCTGGTTATGGCACTGCTGCTGTGGGGTCTTGATTCCCTGCTCGGCTGGGCGGTCTCCTTGATCGTTGGCTAAAGGTGTCCCGTGGCTAAGCGTTGGTATGTTGTGCATGCTTACTCGGGTTACGAGAAGCATGTAATGCGCTCCCTGATCGAGCGCGTCAAGCTGGCTGGCATGGAAGACGGTTTCGGCGAGATCCTGGTCCCGACCGAAGAAGTCGTCGAAATGCGCAACGGCCAGAAGCGCAAGAGTGAGCGTAAATTCTTCCCTGGCTATGTACTGGTCCAGATGGAGATGAACGAAGGGACTTGGCACTTGGTCAAGGACACCCCTCGTGTGATGGGCTTTATTGGTGGCACCGCAGACAAGCCTGCGCCGATCACCGATAAAGAAGCAGAGGCTATCCTGCGTCGCGTTGCCGACGGTAGCGACAAGCCGAAGCCGAAGACGCTGTTCGAGCCGGGTGAAGTGGTTCGAGTCATTGACGGTCCGTTCGCTGACTTCAATGGTAGTGTCGAAGAGGTTAACTACGAAAAGAGTCGCCTGCAGGTAGCGGTGCTCATTTTCGGTCGCTCTACTCCGGTGGAGCTCGAGTTCAGCCAGGTCGAAAAGGTCTAGGCGGACGAAGCATCCCATACCCCGCAGCCCTGTGTGCTGCGGGGTTTTGTCGTCACTGGGATAAAACGCAAGTCATCCGGGGAGCCAACAGGCGTTCGTACCCGATTTTGGAGTAGCTCATGGCTAAGAAGATTCAGGCTTACATCAAGCTGCAAGTTAAGGCCGGCCAGGCCAACCCAAGCCCACCCGTTGGTCCAGCACTGGGTCAACACGGTGTGAACATCATGGAATTCTGCAAGGCCTTCAACGCCCGTACCCAGGGTCAAGAAGCCGGCCTGCCGACTCCTGTGATCATCACTGTCTACAGCGACCGTAGCTTCACCTTCGAGACCAAGAGCACCCCTGCCTCGGTTCTGCTGAAGAAAGCTGCTGGCCTGACCAGTGGTTCGGCTCGCCCGAACACCGTTAAAGTCGGTACCGTTACCCGTGCTCAGCTGGAAGACATCGCCAAAGCTAAACAGGCTGATCTGACTGCCGCTGACCTGGACGCTGCTGTACGCACCATCGCTGGCTCTGCCCGCAGCATGGGCCTGAACGTGGAGGGTGTGTAATGGCTAAGCTGACCAAACGCCAAAAGGCAATCGCCGAGAAAATCGAAGCAGGCAAGGCCTACAACTTCGAAGAAGCGGCCACTCTGCTGGCTTCGCTGCCGGCTGCCAAGTTCGTAGAATCCTACGACATCGCCGTTAACCTCGGTGTTGACCCGCGTAAATCCGACCAGGTCGTACGCAGCGCTACCGTGCTGCCGCACGGCACTGGCAAGACCGTTCGCGTTGCTGTCTTCACCCAGGGTCCAGCTGCTGAAGCCGCTCTGGCTGCCGGCGCTGACCGCGTAGGCATGGACGATCTGGCTGCCGAAATGAAAGGCGGCGACCTGAACTATGACGTCGTTATCGCATCGCCTGATGCCATGCGCGTTGTAGGTCAGCTGGGTCAGGTTCTGGGTCCTCGCGGCCTGATGCCTAACCCGAAAGTTGGTACCGTGACCCCAGACGTAGCCGGCGCCGTCAAGAACGCCAAGGCTGGTCAGGTTCGCTACCGTACCGACAAGAACGGTATCATCCACACCTCCGTTGGCAAGGTCGGCTTCGAAGCCGGCAAGCTGAAGGAAAACGTTGAAGCCCTGATCGCTGATCTGAAGCGTATCAAGCCAGCTTCCTCGAAAGGTATCTACGTCAAGCGCGTTACCCTGAGCACCACCATGGGCCCAGGTCTGGTCATCGATCAGAGCTCGCTGAACGTGTAAGAACATGGTGGCGCGACCTGTCGCGCCACCAGCAAAAATTGGGGTCCCTGCCTGGCGGGGGCTATCCAAGACCGTAGGCGGCGCAAGCCTTAAAACACCAGCCCACGCAGATGGTGCTCCCGATTCGTTACCGAATCAGACACCAAAACGACATCCGGCTCCGGCCAGATGAAACGGTAAAAACCAGGAGTAAACCCGTGGCAATTAAACTCGAAGACAAGAAGGCCATCGTCGCTGAAGTCAACGAGGCTGCCAAAGTCGCTCTGTCCGCTGTCGTGGCTGATGCCCGTGGTGTGACTGTAGGCGCAATGACCGGACTCCGTAAAGAGGCCCGCGAAGCTGGCGTTTACGTACGTGTCGTACGTAACACCCTGCTGAAGCGCGCTGTTGAAGGCACCGAATTCTCGATCCTCAACGACGCGTTCAAAGGCCCGACCCTGATTGCTTTCTCCAACGAACACCCGGGCGCTGCTGCTCGTCTGTTCAAAGAGTTCGCCAAGGGTCAGGACAAGTTCGAGATCAAGGCAGCTGCGTTTGACGGCAAGTTCCTTGCCGCTAACCAGATCGACGTGCTGGCAACCCTGCCAACTCGCGACGAGGCTATCGCACAGCTGATGAGCGTAATCCAAGGTGCAACCAGCAAGCTGGCTCGTACCCTGGCAGCTCTGCGCGACCAGAAAGAAGCTGCTGCTGCCTAAGGCACGCGCAACTCTTTCAAAATCATACGTTTAATTTGATGGCTGCGTAGGCTGTCACCCCAATACAGGATTGAAGTCATGTCTCTGACTAACGAGCAAATCATCGAAGCAATCGGCCAGAAAACTGTTCTGGAAATTGTTGAACTGATCAAAGCGATGGAAGAAACCTTCGGCGTTACCGCTGCTGCCGCTGTTGCCGCTGGCCCAGCCGCTGGCGCTGCTGCCGCTGTTGAAGAACAGACCGAGTTCAACGTCGTTCTGACCGAAGCTGGCGACAAGAAAGTAAACGTGATCAAGGCCGTTCGTGAACTGACCGGTCTGGGCCTGAAAGAAGCCAAAGAGAAAGTCGACGGCGCTCCTCAGGTTATCGCTGAAGGCGTTTCGAAAGAAGCCGCTGAAGACGCGAAGAAGAAGCTGGAAGAAGCTGGCGCTAAAGTCGAGCTGAAGTAATCTCGACCTTGCGACTCCAGTCCGAGCGTTGAGCGAAGGGCTGATGGCTGGTGGCTTATGCCACCGGCCTTTTTCCGTTATTGGTGGCCGGTCAGGCCGGCCCCGATAACAAGCTGCAAGACACCCATGTGGGTGGCGCAAACCAAGGGGTTTGCACGATTTTCTGGCTGCTCCCGCCGGGAGAAGCCAAACAAGCAGGTGACCAAGCTGGGGAACGCTGATGGCTTACTCATACACTGAGAAAAAACGTATCCGCAAGGACTTTAGCAAGTTGCCGGACGTCATGGATGTGCCTTACCTCCTGGCCATCCAGCTGGATTCGTATCGCGAATTCCTGCAAGCGGGAGCATCCAAGGATCAGTTCCGCGACGTCGGCCTGCACGCGGCCTTCAAATCGGTATTCCCGATCATCAGCTACTCCGGCAATGCTGCCCTGGAGTACGTAGGCTATCGCCTGGGCGAACCCGCCTTCGATGTGAAGGAATGTGTCCTGCGTGGCGTGACCTTCGCGGTCCCACTGCGGGTCAAGGTGCGCCTGATCATCTTCGACAAGGAATCGTCGAACAAAGCGATCAAGGACATCAAAGAGCAAGAAGTCTACATGGGTGAAATCCCCCTGATGACTGAGAACGGTACCTTCGTTATCAACGGTACCGAGCGTGTGATCGTTTCCCAGCTGCACCGTTCGCCTGGTGTGTTCTTCGACCACGACCGTGGCAAGACTCACAGCTCCGGCAAGCTGCTGTACTCCGCTCGCATCATCCCTTACCGCGGCTCCTGGCTGGACTTCGAGTTCGACCCGAAGGACTGCGTGTTCGTACGTATCGACCGTCGCCGCAAACTGCCGGCCTCGGTGCTGCTGCGTGCCCTGGGTTACAGCACTGAAGAAGTGCTGAACACCTTCTACACCACCAACGTGTTCCACATTTCCGGCGAGAAACTCAGCCTGGAACTGGTACCGCAGCGTCTGCGTGGTGAGGTTGCAGTCATGGATATCCATGACGAAACCGGCAAAGTCATCGTCGAGCAGGGCCGCCGTATTACCGCGCGCCACATCAACCAGCTCGAGAAGGCCGGCGTCAAGCAGCTGGACGTTCCTATGGAATACGTCCTGGGCCGCACTACCGCCAAGGCCATCGTGCATCCGGCTACCGGCGAGATCCTGGCCGAATGCAACACCGAGATGACCACCGAACTGCTGATCAAGGTCGCCAAGGCACAGGTTGTCCGTATCGAGACCCTGTACACCAACGACATCGATTGCGGTCCGTTCATCTCCGATACCCTGAAGATCGACACCACCAGCAACCAGCTGGAAGCCCTGGTCGAGATCTACCGCATGATGCGTCCTGGCGAGCCGCCAACCAAGGATGCTGCCGAGACCCTGTTCAACAACCTGTTCTTCAGCGCCGAGCGTTACGACCTGTCCGCCGTTGGCCGCATGAAGTTCAACCGTCGTATCGGTCGTACCGAGATCGAAGGTTCGGGCGTGCTGAGCAAGGAAGATATCGTCGAGGTTCTGAAGACCCTGGTCGACATCCGTAACGGCAAAGGCATCGTCGACGACATCGACCACCTGGGTAACCGTCGCGTACGTTGCGTCGGCGAGATGGCCGAGAACCAGTTCCGCGTTGGCCTGGTGCGTGTCGAGCGCGCGGTCAAGGAACGCCTGTCGATGGCGGAAAGCGAAGGCCTGATGCCGCAAGACCTGATCAACGCCAAGCCGGTTGCGGCGGCGGTGAAAGAGTTCTTCGGTTCCAGCCAGCTGTCCCAGTTCATGGACCAGAACAACCCACTCTCCGAGATTACCCACAAGCGCCGCGTCTCCGCACTCGGCCCAGGTGGTCTGACCCGTGAGCGTGCCGGCTTCGAAGTCCGTGACGTACACCCGACCCACTACGGCCGTGTGTGCCCGATCGAGACCCCTGAAGGTCCGAACATCGGTCTGATCAACTCCCTGGCTGCCTATGCCCGCACCAACCAGTACGGTTTCCTGGAAAGCCCGTACCGTGTGGTGAAGGAAGGTGTGGTCAGCGACGACATCGTGTTCCTGTCGGCCATTGAAGAAGCGGATCACGTCATCGCCCAGGCTTCGGCCGCGATGAACGAGAAGAAGCAACTGATCGATGAGCTGGTAGCTGTTCGTCACCTGAACGAATTCACCGTCAAGGCGCCGGAAGACGTCACCCTGATGGACGTTTCGCCGAAGCAGGTTGTTTCCGTCGCTGCGTCGCTGATTCCGTTCCTCGAGCACGACGACGCCAACCGTGCATTGATGGGTTCGAACATGCAGCGTCAGGCTGTACCGACCCTGCGCGCCGACAAGCCGCTGGTAGGTACCGGCATGGAGCGCAACGTTGCCCGTGACTCCGGTGTCTGCGTGGTTGCTCGCCGCGGTGGCGTGATCGACTCGGTCGACGCCAGCCGTATCGTTGTTCGCGTTGCTGACGACGAAGTTGAAACCGGCGAAGCAGGTGTGGATATCTACAACCTGACCAAGTACACCCGTTCGAACCAGAACACCTGCATCAACCAGCGTCCGCTGGTGAGCAAGGGTGACAAGGTTCAGCGTGGCGACATCATGGCCGACGGCCCGTCCACCGACATGGGTGAACTGGCACTGGGTCAGAACATGCGCATCGCGTTCATGGCGTGGAACGGCTTCAACTTCGAAGACTCCATCTGCCTGTCCGAGCGTGTGGTCCAGGAAGACCGCTTCACCACCATCCACATCCAGGAACTGACCTGTGTGGCGCGTGACACCAAGCTTGGCCCAGAGGAAATCACTGCGGACATCCCGAACGTGGGTGAAGCTGCACTGAACAAGCTGGACGAAGCCGGTATCGTCTACGTGGGTGCCGAAGTCGGCGCTGGCGACATCCTGGTCGGCAAGGTAACGCCAAAAGGCGAAACCCAGCTGACTCCGGAAGAAAAACTGCTGCGCGCAATCTTCGGTGAGAAGGCCAGCGACGTTAAGGACACCTCCCTGCGCGTGCCAACCGGCACCAAGGGTACCGTCATCGACGTACAGGTCTTCACCCGTGATGGCGTCGAGCGCGACAGCCGCGCCCTGGCCATCGAGAAGATGCAGCTGGACGAGATCCGCAAGGACCTCAACGAAGAGTTCCGCATCGTCGAAGGTGCAACCTTCGAGCGTCTGCGTTCTGCCCTGAACGGCCAGGTGGTCGACGGTGGCGCGGGCCTGAAGAAAGGCACCGTGATCACTGACGAAGTACTGGACGGTCTGGAGCACGGCCAGTGGTTCAAACTGCGCATGGCCGAAGATGCACTGAACGAGCAGCTGGAAAAGGCTCAGCAGTACATCGTCGATCGTCGCCGTCTGCTGGACGACAAGTTCGAAGACAAGAAGCGCAAGCTGCAGCAGGGTGATGACCTGGCACCGGGCGTACTAAAGATCGTCAAGGTTTACCTGGCAATCCGCCGTCGCATCCAGCCGGGTGACAAGATGGCCGGTCGTCACGGTAACAAGGGTGTCGTCTCGGTAATCATGCCGGTCGAAGACATGCCGCACGACGCCAACGGTACTCCGGTCGATGTCGTACTGAACCCGCTGGGTGTACCTTCGCGTATGAACGTCGGTCAGATCCTCGAAACCCACCTGGGCCTGGCGGCCAAAGGTCTGGGCGAGAAGATCGACCGCATGATCGAAGAGCAGCGCAAGGCCGCTGAACTGCGCGTGTTCCTGACCGAGGTCTACAACGAGATCGGCGGTCGTCAGGAAAACCTGGACGAGTTCACCGACGAAGAGATCCTGGCCCTGGCCCACAACCTGAAGAAGGGCGTGCCAATGGCTACCCCGGTCTTCGACGGTGCCAAGGAGCGCGAGATCAAGGCCATGCTGAAGCTGGCCGACCTGCCAGAGAGCGGCCAGATGGTGCTGTTCGATGGCCGTACCGGCAACAAGTTCGAGCGTCCTGTGACCGTTGGTTACATGTACATGCTCAAGCTGAACCACTTGGTGGACGACAAGATGCACGCGCGTTCCACTGGTTCCTACAGCCTGGTTACCCAGCAGCCGCTGGGTGGTAAGGCGCAGTTCGGTGGTCAGCGTTTCGGGGAGATGGAAGTGTGGGCGCTGGAAGCATACGGCGCGGCATACACCCTGCAAGAAATGCTCACAGTGAAGTCGGACGACGTGAACGGCCGTACCAAGATGTACAAGAACATCGTGGATGGCGATCACCGTATGGAGCCGGGCATGCCCGAGTCCTTCAACGTGTTGATCAAAGAGATCCGTTCGCTCGGTATCGATATCGATCTGGAAACCGAATAACACGTGACGCGAAGGGGAGTGGGGCAGGTAATGCCCGCTCCCTGCTCCGCCAGGAGGAAAGGCCTTGAAAGACCTACTGAATTTGCTGAAAAACCAGGGTCAAGTCGAAGAGTTCGACGCCATCCGCATCGGTCTGGCGTCGCCTGAAATGATCCGTTCGTGGTCGTTCGGTGAAGTTAAGAAGCCGGAAACCATCAACTACCGTACGTTCAAGCCTGAGCGTGACGGCCTGTTCTGCGCCAAGATCTTTGGCCCAGTCAAGGACTACGAGTGCCTGTGCGGCAAGTACAAGCGCCTCAAGCACCGCGGCGTGATCTGCGAGAAGTGTGGCGTTGAAGTTGCCCTGGCAAAAGTTCGTCGTGAGCGCATGGCGCACATCGAACTGGCCTCGCCGGTTGCCCACATCTGGTTCCTGAAGTCGCTGCCGTCCCGTATCGGCCTGCTGATGGACATGACCCTGCGTGACATCGAGCGCGTGCTCTACTTCGAGAGCTACGTCGTTATCGACCCGGGCATGACCACCCTGGAAAAAGGCCAGCTGCTGAACGACGAGCAGTACTTCGAAGCGCTGGAAGAGTTCGGTGATGACTTCGACGCCCGCATGGGTGCCGAGGCTGTCCGCGAGCTGCTGCACGCTATCGACCTGGAGCACGAGATTGGTCGCCTGCGCGAAGAGATTCCGCAGACCAACTCGGAAACCAAGATCAAGAAGCTGTCCAAGCGCCTGAAGCTGATGGAAGCGTTCCAGGGTTCGGGCAACCTGCCTGAGTGGATGGTCCTGACCGTCCTGCCAGTGCTGCCGCCGGACCTGCGTCCGCTGGTACCGCTGGATGGCGGCCGCTTCGCGACCTCCGACCTGAACGACCTGTATCGTCGGGTGATCAACCGTAACAACCGTCTGAAGCGCCTGCTGGATCTGTCGGCGCCGGACATCATCGTGCGCAACGAAAAGCGCATGCTGCAGGAAGCGGTCGACGCCCTGCTGGACAACGGCCGTCGCGGTCGCGCCATCACTGGCTCGAACAAGCGTCCGCTGAAGTCCCTGGCCGACATGATCAAAGGTAAGCAAGGTCGCTTCCGTCAGAACCTGCTCGGTAAGCGTGTGGACTACTCTGGCCGTTCGGTAATTACCGTAGGCCCGACCCTGCGTCTGCACCAGTGCGGTCTGCCGAAGAAGATGGCCCTCGAGCTGTTCAAGCCGTTCATTTTCGGCAAGCTGGAAATGCGTGGTCTGGCGACCACCATCAAGGCTGCCAAGAAGATGGTCGAGCGCGAGCTGCCAGAGGTGTGGGACGTGCTCGCGGAGGTGATCCGCGAACACCCCGTGCTGCTCAACCGTGCACCGACCCTGCACCGTCTGGGTATCCAGGCATTTGAACCGGTTCTGATCGAAGGTAAGGCTATCCAGCTGCACCCGCTGGTCTGTGCCGCGTACAACGCCGACTTCGACGGTGACCAGATGGCCGTTCACGTGCCGCTGACCCTGGAAGCCCAGCTCGAAGCGCGCGCGCTGATGATGTCGACCAACAACATCCTGTCGCCAGCCAACGGTGAGCCAATCATCGTTCCGTCGCAGGACGTGGTACTGGGTCTGTACTACATGACCCGTGAGGCCATCAACGCCAAGGGCGAAGGTCGCGTGTTCGCCGACCTGCAGGAAGTCGACCGCGTATTCCGCGCCGGCGAGGCTGCCCTGCACGCGAAAATCAAGGTTCGTATCAACGAAACCGTGAAAGAGCGTGACGGTTCCGTGGTCAAGAACACCCGCATCGTCGACACCACCGTCGGCCGTGCGCTGCTGTTCCAGGTTGTACCGGCAGGCCTGCCGTACGACGTGGTCAACCAGCCGATGAAGAAGAAGGCGATCTCCAAGCTGATCAACCAGTGCTACCGCGTGGTTGGTCTGAAAGAGACCGTAATCTTCGCTGACCAGCTGATGTACACCGGTTTCGCGTACTCGACCATTTCCGGCGTTTCGATCGGTGTTAACGACTTCGTTATCCCGGACGAGAAAGCTCGCATCATCGGTACCGCTACCGACGAAGTGAAGGAAATCGAGAGCCAGTACGCCTCCGGCCTGGTAACCCAGGGCGAGAAGTACAACAAGGTCATCGACTTGTGGTCGAAGGCGAACGACGAAGTGTCCAAGGCGATGATGGCCAACCTCTCGAAAGAGAAGGTCATTGACCGCGAAGGCAAGGAAGTCGAGCAAGAGTCCTTCAACTCGATGTACATGATGGCTGACTCCGGTGCGCGGGGTTCCGCAGCCCAGATCCGTCAGCTGGCCGGTATGCGTGGCCTGATGGCCAAGCCGGACGGCTCCATCATCGAGACGCCGATCACTGCGAACTTCCGTGAAGGTCTGAGCGTTCTGCAGTACTTCATTTCGACCCACGGTGCTCGTAAGGGTCTGGCGGATACCGCACTGAAGACTGCGAACTCCGGTTACCTGACTCGTCGTCTGGTAGACGTTGCCCAGGATCTGGTGGTTACCGAGATCGACTGCGGTACCGACCAGGGTCTGCTGATGACTCCGCACATCGAAGGCGGCGACGTTGTAGAGCCGCTGGGTGAGCGTGTACTGGGTCGTGTTATCGCCCGTGACGTGTTCAAGCCAGGCACCGAGGACGTCATCGTTCCGGCCGGTACCCTGGTCGACGAGAAGTGGGTCGAGTTCATCGAGCTGAACAGCATCGACGAAGTGATCGTGCGTTCGCCGATCAACTGCGAAACCCGCTACGGCATTTGCGCCAAGTGCTACGGCCGTGACCTGGCTCGCGGTCACCAGGTGAACATCGGTGAAGCTGTCGGCGTTATCGCCGCCCAGTCGATCGGTGAGCCGGGTACCCAGCTGACCATGCGTACGTTCCACATCGGTGGTGCTGCAAGCCGTACTTCGGCTGCCGACAGCGTCCAGGTGAAGAACGGCGGTATGGTGCGTCTGCACAACCTCAAGCAGGTTGAGCGTGCCGATGGCAACCTGGTTGCCGTATCGCGTTCGGGTGAGTTGGCCATCGCCGACGAATTTGGCCGTGAGCGTGAGCGTTACAAGCTGCCTTACGGTGCGGTGATTTCGGTCAAGGAAGGTGACAAGGTCGAAGCTGGCGCCATCGTCGCCAAGTGGGACCCGCACACCCACCCGATCGTTACCGAGCTGAAAGGTACCGTGACCTTCGTGGGCATGGAAGAAAACATCACCATCAAGCGTCAGACCGATGAGCTGACCGGCTTGACCAACATTGAAGTACTGGACGTCAAGGATCGCCCTGCCGCAGGCAAGGAAATCCGTCCGGCAATCAAGATGGTCGACGCCGCTGGCAAGGACCTGTACCTGCCAGGTACCGACGTACCTGCCCAGTACTTCCTGCCGGCTAACGCCCTCGTCGGCGTGGCTGACGGTGCTCAGATCGGTGTTGGTGACGTTATCGCGCGTATCCCGCAAGAAACGTCGAAGACCCGTGACATCACCGGTGGTCTGCCGCGTGTTGCCGACCTGTTCGAAGCGCGCCGTCCGAAAGAGGCCTCGATTCTGGCTGAAGTCAGCGGCACCATCGCGTTCGGCAAGGAGACCAAAGGCAAGCGTCGTCTGGTCATCACCCCGACCGACGGTAGCGATCCGTACGAAGAGCTGATTCCGAAGTGGCGCCACCTGAACGTCTTCGAAGGCGAACAGGTAAACCGCGGCGAAGTTATCTCCGACGGCCCGAGCGATCCGCACGACATCCTGCGTCTGCTGGGTGTGAGCGCGCTGGCGAAGTACATCGTCAACGAGATCCAGGACGTTTATCGTCTGCAAGGCGTTAAGATCAACGACAAGCACATCGAGACCATCCTGCGTCAGATGCTGCGCAAGGTCGAGATCTCCGAGTCGGGCGATTCCAGCTTCATCAAGGGCGACCAGATGGAACTGACCCAGGTACTGGTAGAGAACGAGCGTCTCGCCGCCGAGGACAAGTTCATCTCCAAGTTCACCCGCGTGCTGCTGGGTATCACCAAGGCCTCGCTGTCGACCGAGTCGTTCATCTCCGCGGCTTCCTTCCAGGAAACCACCCGCGTACTGACCGAAGCGGCGGTAACCGGCAAGCGCGACTACCTGCGCGGCCTGAAAGAGAACGTGGTCGTGGGTCGTCTGATCCCGGCCGGTACTGGTCTGGCCTACCACAGCGAGCGTAAGCGTCGCCGTGATGCCGACAAGCCGCTGCGTGTGAGCGCCAGTGAGGTGGAAGCCGCACTGACCGAAGCGCTGAACTCCAGCGGTAATTAAGTACAGGGCAGGGCCCCGGCAAGCCCCGAGCGATCAGCGGCGACATGAAATGTTGCCGATGATCGGGCGGGGAGGGCCGGGGCCTCGTCTTGACTGGGTGCAAGATCCTCTTTAGACTTTTGTACCCTTAAATTTGGTGAGGCTCCGTCTCGCCAATTTTTGGCTTTCTTGCAAGACAATAGAGTCGCAAGACAATCAGTGGAGCTAGTAGATGGCAACTATCAACCAGCTGGTACGTCAGCCGCGTAAGCGTTCGGTCGAGAAGTCCGACGTTCCTGCGCTGCAGAACTGCCCGCAGCGTCGTGGCGTGTGCACCCGCGTGTACACCACCACGCCGAAAAAACCTAACTCGGCACTGCGTAAAGTATGCCGTGTGCGTCTGACCAACGGTTTCGAGGTTTCCTCGTACATCGGTGGTGAAGGCCACAACCTGCAAGAGCACAGCGTCGTCCTGATCCGTGGCGGCCGTGTAAAAGACTTGCCAGGTGTTCGTTACCACACCGTTCGCGGCTCTCTGGATACTTCGGGCGTTAAAGGCCGTAACCAGGGTCGTTCGAAGTACGGTACCAAGCGTCCGAAGTAATCGGTCGTTTGCAGACATCCATTTTTTTGAGTCGATAAGAGTAAGGTCGGGCGTAGGTCGAATGACCTGGTCCCGGGCTAACCTGAAGACCGTTTGAGGGCTTATCATGCCAAGACGTCGTGTAGCAGCAAAACGTGAGATCCTTGACGATCCGAAGTACGGATCCCAGATCCTCGCCAAGTTCATGAACCACGTGATGGAAAGCGGCAAGAAGGCCGTAGCCGAGCGCATCGTTTACGGTGCCCTGGATACCGTCAAAGCACGCAAGAACAGCGACCCCCTGGAAATCTTCGAGAAAGCTCTCGACGCCATCGCTCCGCTGGTCGAAGTTAAGTCCCGCCGTGTCGGCGGTGCCACTTACCAGGTTCCGGTTGAAGTTCGTCCATCCCGTCGTAACGCTCTGGCAATGCGCTGGCTCGTAGACTACGCCCGCAAGCGCGGCGAGAAGTCGATGGCTCTGCGCCTGGCCGGCGAGCTGCTGGATGCTGCTGAGGGCAAGGGTGCTGCAGTCAAGAAGCGTGAAGACGTGCACCGTATGGCCGAGGCCAACAAAGCGTTCTCGCACTACCGCTTCTAATTCAAGCATCAATCATTTTGCGAGGGCTTTATGGCTCGTACTACAGCAATTAACCGCTACCGTAACATCGGTATCTGCGCCCACGTTGACGCGGGCAAGACTACCACTACCGAGCGGATCCTGTTCTACACAGGTCTGAGCCACAAGATGGGCGAGGTGCACGACGGCGCCGCGACCACCGACTGGATGGTGCAGGAGCAGGAGCGCGGTATCACCATTACCTCCGCTGCCGTTACCACCTTCTGGAAAGGTTCCCGTGGTCAGTACGACAACTACCGCGTAAACGTCATCGATACCCCCGGCCACGTTGACTTCACCATTGAAGTAGAGCGTTCGCTGCGTGTACTCGACGGCGCGGTCGTTGTGTTCTGCGGTACCTCCGGCGTTGAGCCGCAGTCCGAAACCGTATGGCGTCAGGCCAACAAGTACGGCGTTCCACGTGTTGTATACGTGAACAAGATGGACCGTGCTGGTGCCAACTTCCTGCGCGTTGTCGGCCAGATCAAGAACCGCCTGGGTCACACCCCGGTTCCGGTCCAGCTGGCTATCGGTGCAGAAGACGACTTCCAGGGTCAGGTCGACCTGATCAAGATGAAAGCCATCTACTGGAACGAAGACGACAAGGGCACCACCTACCGCGAGGAAGAAATTCCTGCGGATATGGTCGAGCTGGCTAACGAGTGGCGCAACAACATGGTTGAAGCCGCCGCCGAAGCCAACGAAGAGCTGATGAACAAGTACCTTGAAGAAGGTGAGCTGACCGTCGAGGAAATCAAGGCAGGCCTGCGCGCGCGCACCCTGGCCAGCGAGATCGTTCCGGCTGTCTGCGGTTCGTCGTTCAAGAACAAGGGCGTTCCCCTGGTTCTCGATGCCGTGATCGACTTCCTGCCTGCTCCGACCGAAATCCCGGCGATCAAGGGTATCCACCCTGACCTGATCGACGTGCCGAAGGACGAAGTCAAGCCTGAGCAGTTCGACGAGCGTCACGCTGACGACAACGAGCCGTTCTCGGCTCTGGCGTTCAAGATTGCCACCGACCCGTTCGTTGGTACTCTGACCTTCGTTCGCGTTTACTCGGGCTTCCTGACCTCCGGTGACTCCGTCATCAACTCGGTCAAGGGCAAGAAAGAGCGCGTTGGTCGTATGGTGCAGATGCACGCCAACCAGCGTGAAGAGATCAAAGAAGTACGTGCGGGCGACATCGCCGCTCTGATCGGCATGAAGGACGTCACCACTGGTGACACCCTGTGCAACGCCGACAAGCCGATCATCCTCGAGCGTATGGACTTCCCAGAGCCTGTGATTTCGCTCTCCGTAGAGCCGAAAACCAAGGCTGACCAGGAGAAGATGGGTATCGCACTGGGCAAGCTGGCTCAGGAAGACCCGTCGTTCCGCGTCAAGACCGACGAAGAAACTGGTCAGACCATCATCTCCGGTATGGGTGAGCTGCACCTGGACATCCTCGTTGACCGCATGAAGCGCGAGTTCAACGTCGAAGCCAACATCGGCAAGCCGCAGGTTTCGTACCGCGAGAAGATCACCAAGTCCAACGTCGAGATCGAAGGCAAGTTCGTTCGTCAGTCGGGCGGTCGTGGTCAGTTCGGTCACTGCTGGATCCGTTTCTCGGAGCCGGATCAGGACGACAAGGGCAACATCACCGAAGGTCTGGTGTTTGCCAACGAAGTCGTTGGTGGTGTGATTCCTAAGGAATACATCCCTGCGATCCAGAAGGGTATCGAAGAGCAGATGAAGAACGGCGTTGTTGCCGGCTATCCTCTGATCGGCCTGAAGGCCGCGGTATTCGACGGTTCGTACCACGACGTCGACTCCAACGAAATGGCGTTCAAGATTGCTGCTTCGATGGCAACCAAGCAACTGGCCCAGAAAGGCGGTGGCGTGGTTCTCGAGCCGATCATGAAGGTCGAAGTTGTAACCCCGGAAGACTACCTGGGTGACGTGATGGGTGACCTGAACCGTCGTCGTGGTCTGGTCCAGGGTATGGATGAGTCGGTCTCTGGCCGTGTCGTCCGCGCTGAAGTTCCGCTCGGAGAAATGTTCGGTTACGCAACCGACGTTCGTTCCATGTCTCAGGGTCGCGCAAGCTACTCCATGGAATTCTCCAAATACGCCGAAGCTCCGTCGAACATCGTCGAAGCACTCGTTAAAAAACAAGGCTAATCCCCTTTAGGCAAGAGGTTCACTGTCGTGGCTAAAGAAAAATTTGATCGTTCCCTTCCCCACGTTAACGTCGGCACCATCGGCCACGTTGACCACGGTAAGACCACTCTGACCGCAGCTCTGACTCGCGTCTGCTCCGAAGTTTTCGGTTCGGCAGTCGTTGAGTTCGACAAGATCGACTCGGCTCCGGAAGAAAAAGCGCGCGGTATCACCATCAACACCGCTCACGTCGAGTACAACTCGAACATTCGTCACTACGCTCACGTTGACTGCCCAGGTCACGCTGACTACGTGAAGAACATGATCACCGGTGCTGCCCAGATGGACGGCGCGATCCTGGTTTGCTCGGCCGCCGATGGTCCGATGCCACAAACCCGTGAGCACATCCTGCTGTCCCGTCAGGTAGGCGTTCCTTACATCGTGGTCTTCCTGAACAAGGCTGACCTGGTAGACGACGCCGAGCTGCTGGAACTGGTCGAGATGGAAGTTCGCGACCTGCTGTCCACCTACGACTTCCCAGGCGACGACACCCCGATCATCATCGGTTCGGCTCGTATGGCCCTGGAAGGCAAAGACGACAACGAAATGGGTACTACCGCTGTCAAGAAGCTGGTAGAAACTCTGGATGCCTACATCCCTGAGCCAGTTCGTGCCGTTGATCAGCCGTTCCTGATGCCGATCGAAGACGTATTCTCGATCTCGGGTCGTGGTACCGTTGTTACCGGTCGTATCGAGCGTGGTATCGTCCGCGTTCAGGATCCGCTGGAAATCGTTGGTCTGCGTGACACCACCACCACCACCTGCACCGGTGTTGAGATGTTCCGCAAGCTGCTGGACGAAGGTCGTGCTGGCGAGAACTGCGGCGTTCTGCTGCGTGGTACCAAGCGTGACGACGTTGAGCGTGGCCAGGTTCTGGTCAAGCCAGGTTCGGTCAAGCCGCACACCAAGTTCACCGCAGAAGTCTACGTTCTGTCGAAGGAAGAAGGCGGTCGTCACACTCCGTTCTTCAAAGGCTACCGTCCTCAGTTCTACTTCCGTACCACTGACGTGACCGGTAACTGCGAACTGCCGGAAGGCGTTGAAATGGTAATGCCAGGTGACAACATTCAGATGACTGTCACCCTGATCAAGACCATCGCAATGGAAGACGGTCTGCGCTTCGCTATCCGTGAAGGCGGTCGTACCGTCGGCGCCGGCGTCGTAGCCAAAATCATCGAGTAATCACTCGACCGATTGAAAAAACCCCCGCTCAGCGGGGGTTTTTTTTATTGGGTTGACACTAAATTGGGGCGTCTATAGAATCACGCCTCCTTTTAGCGGGCGTAGTGCGTCCGTTGGGAACAGCCTGGAGTCTGAAATCCAATGCAAAATCAGCAAATCCGTATCAGGTTGAAGGCTTTCGACCATCGCCTGATCGACCAATCCACCCAGGAAATCGTGGAAACCGCGAAACGTACTGGTGCACAAGTGCGTGGTCCAATTCCACTGCCTACCCGCAAAGAGCGTTTCACCGTTCTGGTCTCCCCGCACGTCAACAAAGACGCGCGTGACCAGTACGAGATTCGCACTCATAAGCGTGTTCTGGACATCGTCCAGCCAACGGATAAAACCGTTGACGCGCTGATGAAGCTTGATCTGGCGGCAGGTGTGGAAGTACAGATCAGCCTCGGCTAAGACTTCGGTCTGGTCGTGTAACGCTCTGAAATGGGCGGCCATAGCGGGTGAAAGCCCCGTACACTCATGAGGTTTACAACATGACTATTGGTGTAATCGGTCGCAAGTGCGGTATGACCCGCATTTTCACCGAAGAAGGTGTCTCCATTCCGGTCACGGTCATCGAGATCGAGCCGAATCGTGTCACCCAGTTCAAAACTGAAGAAACCGATGGCTACCGTGCAGTGCAAGTCACTGTCGGCGAGCGTCGTGCTTCGCGTGTGACTGCCGCTCAGGCAGGTCACTTCGCCAAGGCCAACGTTGCCGCTGGTCGCGGTGTCTGGGAGTTCCGTCTTGAAGAAGGCGATTTCCAGGCTGGCGATCTGATCAAAGCTGAACTCTTCACTGCAGGCCAGCTGGTAGACGTTACTGGTCAGTCCAAAGGTAAAGGCTTCGCCGGTACCATCAAGCGCTGGAACTTCCGTGGCCAGGACAACACCCACGGTAACTCCGTGTCGCACCGTGTCCCAGGTTCCATCGGCCAGTGCCAGACTCCTGGTCGTGTGTTCAAGGGCAAGAAAATGTCCGGTCACATGGGCGCCGAGCGCGTGACTGTTCAGTCCCTGGAAGTAGTTCGCGTAGACGCTGAGCGCAACCTGCTGCTGGTCAAGGGTGCCGTTCCAGGCGCTACTGGCGGCGACGTGGTTGTACGTCCAGCTGTCAAGGCTCGCGGTTAAGGGGAAACTGACATGCAACTCAATGTAAATGACGCTCAGGCGATCGAAGTTTCCGAACTGACTTTCGGTGGCGAATTCAACGAGACGCTGGTACACCAAGCAGTCGTGGCCTACATGGCCGGCGGCCGTCAGGGCACCAAGCAGCAGAAGACCCGTTCCGACGTGGCTGGTGGCGGTAAGCGCCCATGGCGTCAGAAGGGTACTGGCCGTGCTCGTGCTGGTACCACTCGTGGTCCGATCTGGCGTGGCGGTGGTGTAACCTTCGCAGCTCGCCCTCAAGATCACTCGCAGAAGCTCAACAAGAAGATGTATCGCGCAGCCCTGCGCTCCATCCTCGCTGAGCTGGTGCGTAGCGACCGTCTGGTCGTGGTTCAGGACTTCGCTGTTGAAGCACCGAAAACCAAAGATCTGCTGAACAAGCTGAACGGCATGGGTCTGAACGACGTACTGATCGTTTCCGACGCTGTTGATCAGAACCTGTACCTGGCTGCTCGCAACCTGCCGCACGTCGACGTACGTGACGTACAAGGTTCCGACCCGGTCAGTCTGATCGCATACGAGAAAGTGTTGATCACTGTCTCGGCCGTGAAGAAATTCGAGGAGCTGCTGGGATGAACCAGGAACGCGTATTCAAAGTCCTCCTTGGTCCGCACGTTTCCGAGAAGGCTACCGTTCTGGCTGAGAAAAAAGGCCAGTTCGTATTCAAGGTTGCTACCGATGCAACCAAGCTGGAAATCAAGAAAGCTGTCGAAGGCCTGTTCAACGTAAAAGTTGAAAACGTGTCGACTGTTAACGTTCTGGGTAAAACCAAGCGTACCGCACGTGGTCTGGGCAAGCGTAATGACTGGAAGAAGGCGATCGTCTCCCTTCAGCCAGGCCAAGATCTCGATTTCAGCAGCAGTGCTGAGTAAGGAAGGGGTGCATCATGGCAATCGTTAAATGCAAACCGACTTCCCCTGGCCGCCGTTTCGTGGTCAAGGTGGTCAACCAGGAGCTGCACAAAGGCGCTCCTCACGCACCGCTGATCGAGAAGAAATCGAAGTCTGGTGGTCGTAACAACAATGGCCGCATCACCACTCGTCACGTTGGTGGTGGTCATAAGCAGCATTACCGTCTGGTCGACTTCCGTCGCA
Organism: Pseudomonas sp. B14(2017); assembly: GCF_002113255.1. Taxonomy (NCBI): domain Bacteria; kingdom Pseudomonadati; phylum Pseudomonadota; class Gammaproteobacteria; order Pseudomonadales; family Pseudomonadaceae; genus Pseudomonas; species Pseudomonas sp. B14(2017). Next base: position 137,313 of record NZ_NEJY01000019.1, on the reverse strand, counting down.
ACGACAAAGATGGCATCCCAGCCACTGTCGAGCGTATCGAATACGACCCGAACCGTACTGCTCACATCGCCCTGCTGTGCTACGCAGACGGTGAGCGTCGCTACATCATCGCCCCTAAAGGCGTGAGCGCTGGCGACCAGCTGATCGCAGGTGCCCTGGCCCCAATCAAGGCCGGTAACTCCCTGCAGCTGCGCAACATCCCAGTAGGTAGCACCATTCACGGCATCGAACTGAAGCCGGGTAAAGGTGCTCAGATCGCTCGTTCCGCTGGTGCTTCGGCTCAGCTGATCGCTCGTGAAGGCGTCTACGTGACTCTGCGTCTGCGTTCCGGTGAGATGCGTAAAGTACTGGCTGAGTGCCGTGCGACCCTGGGCGAAGTCTCGAACTCCGAGCACAGCCTGCGTTCGCTGGGTAAAGCTGGTGCCAAACGCTGGCGCGGCGTTCGCCCAACCGTTCGTGGTGTTGCCATGAACCCGGTTGACCACCCACATGGTGGTGGTGAAGGTCGTACCTCCGGTGGTCGTCATCCGGTATCGCCATGGGGCTTCCCAACCAAGGGTGCGAAGACCCGTGGTAATAAGCGTACCGACAACATGATCGTCCGTCGTCGCAAGTAACTAGAGGGATACGACAGTGCCACGTTCTCTGAAAAAAGGTCCTTTTATCGATCTTCACCTGCTGAAGAAGGTCGAAGTGGCGGTGGAGAAGAACGATCGCAAGCCAGTTAAAACCTGGTCGCGCCGTTCGATGATCCTGCCACAAATGGTCGGTCTGACCATCGCGGTACACAACGGTCGTCAACATGTCCCAGTTCTGGTGAACGAAGACATGGTCGGCCACAAACTGGGCGAGTTCGCCGGTACCCGCACCTATCGCGGGCACGTGGCTGACAAGAAAGCCAAGCGTTAAGGGGTAAGGAAATGGAAGTAGCCGCTAAGTTGTCGGGCGCTCGCATCTCCGCCCAGAAAGCCCGCTTGGTCGCCGACCAGATCCGCGGGAAGAAGGTGGGCGAAGCGCTCAACCTGTTGGCCTTCAGCAGCAAAAAAGCCGCTGAAATCATGAAGAAAGTCCTCGAGTCGGCCGTTGCCAACGCCGAACACAACGAAGGCGCAGACGTTGATGACCTGAAGGTCTCCACCGTCTTCGTCAACGAAGGGCGTTCGCTGAAGCGCATCATGCCACGTGCCAAAGGCCGTGCTGATCGCATCGTCAAGCGGTCTTGCCATATCACTGTCAAGGTTGCGGACAAGTAACGGAGTCGATCAGATGGGTCAGAAAGTACATCCCACTGGCATTCGCCTGGGAATCGTCAAGGAGCACACCTCCGTCTGGTACGCAGACGGTGCTACTTACGCAGATTACCTGTTGAAGGATCTGAAAACGCGTGAGTACCTCCAGGACAAACTAAAAAGCGCGTCCGTAAGCCGTATCGATATTCATCGTCCGGCTCAAACTGCACGCATCACCATCCACACCGCTCGTCCCGGTATCGTTATCGGTAAGAAAGGTGAAGATGTCGAGAAGCTGCGTCAGGACCTGACCAAGCAGATGGGTGTGCCTGTGCACATCAACATCGAAGAGATCCGCAAGCCGGAACTCGACGCTATGCTGGTTGCGCAGAGCGTAGCTCAGCAGCTGGAACGCCGCGTAATGTTCCGTCGCGCCATGAAGCGCGCCGTACAGAACGCCATGCGTATTGGTGCCAAGGGCATCAAGATCCAGGTGAGCGGTCGTCTCGGCGGTGCTGAGATTGCTCGTACCGAGTGGTATCGCGAAGGTCGTGTGCCTCTGCACACCCTGCGTGCCGATATCGACTACAACACCTACGAAGCTCACACCACTTACGGTGTGATCGGTGTGAAGGTTTGGATCTTCAAAGGCGAAGTTATTGGTGGTCGCCAAGAAGAACTGAAACCACAAGCACCAGCGCCTCGTAAAAAAGCTGCTAAGTAAGGGGTACGCCAAATGTTGCAACCAAAGCGTACAAAATTCCGCAAGCAGATGACTGGCCACAACCGTGGTCTGGCACTGCGCGGTAGCAAAGTCAGCTTCGGCGAATTCGCCCTGAAAGCTGTTGCTCGCGGTCGCCTCACCGCTCGCCAGATCGAGTCCGCACGTCGTGCGCTGACCCGTCACGTAAAACGTGGCGGTAAGATCTGGATCCGTGTGTTCCCGGACAAGCCGATCTCCAAGAAGCCTCTCGAGGTTCGTATGGGTAAAGGTAAGGGTTCCGTGGAATACTGGGTTGCCCAGATTCAGCCAGGCAAGGTCCTGTATGAAATCGAGGGTGTTTCTGAAGAGCTGGCGCGCGAAGCTTTCGCCCTGGCTGCTGCAAAGCTGCCTCTCGCCACCTCCTTTGTTAAGCGGACGGTGATGTGATGAAAGCGAATGAACTTCGTGAAAAATCGGCACAGCAACTGAATGAGCAACTGCTCGGCTTGCTGCGCGACCAGTTCAATCTGCGTATGCAGAAAGCAACTGGCCAGTTGGGGCAGTCGCACCTGCTCTCGCAAGTTAAGCGTGACATCGCTCGCGTGAAAACTGTGCTCAACCAGCAGGCAGGTAAGTGATCATGGCTGAAGCTGAAAAAACCGTCCGTACGCTGACTGGCCGTGTCGTCAGCGACAAAATGGACAAGACCATCACCGTTCTGATCGAGCGTCGCGTAAAGCACCCGATCTACGGTAAATACGTTAAGCGTTCGACTAAGCTGCACGCGCACGACGAAGCCAACCAGTGCAAGATCGGCGACAAGGTTTCCATCCGTGAAACCCGTCCGCTGGCCAAGACCAAGTCCTGGGCACTGGTTGAAGTCCTCGAACGCGCTGTTGAAGTCTAAGGGCTAGGGGTCGGAGAAATTTTATGATTCAGACTCAATCCATGCTCGATGTGGCCGATAACAGCGGCGCTCGTCGCGTCATGTGCATCAAGGTGCTCGGCGGTTCGCACCGCCGTTACGCCGGCATCGGTGACATCATCAAGGTAACCGTCAAGGAAGCAATTCCGCGCGGTAAGGTCAAGAAAGGCCAAGTGATGACTGCTGTTGTCGTGCGCACCCGTCACGGTGTTCGTCGCGCTGACGGTTCCATCATTCGTTTCGACGGCAACGCTGCTGTTCTGCTGAACAACAAGCAAGAGCCGATCGGCACTCGCATCTTCGGGCCAGTGACCCGTGAACTTCGTACTGAGAAGTTCATGAAGATCGTCTCGCTCGCCCCTGAAGTGCTGTAAGGAGATCCGACATGCAAAAGATTCGTCGTGACGACGAGATCATCGTGATCGCCGGCAAAGACAAAGGTAAGCGCGGTAAGGTGCTGAAGGTTCTGGCTGATGACCGTCTGGTCGTTGGTGGTGTGAACCTGGTCAAGCGTCATACCAAGCCTAACCCGATGGCGGGCGTACAGGGCGGTATCGTCGAAAAAGAAGCGCCTCTGCACGCTTCCAACGTTGCCATCTTCAACGGCGAAACCAACAAGGCTGACCGCGTTGGTTTCAAAGTAGAAGACGGTAAAAAAATTCGTGTCTTCAAGTCGACCCAAAAAGCGGTTGATGCTTGAACACTGCTAGGTAGAAGACCATGGCACGACTGAAAGAGATTTACCGGAACGAAATCGCTCCTAAGCTTAAGGAAGAACTTAAGCTGTCGAACGTGATGGAAGTTCCGCGCGTTACCAAGATCACCCTGAACATGGGTCTGGGCGAAGCGATCGGCGACAAGAAAGTCATCGAGCACGCTGTTGCCGACCTGGAAAAGATCACCGGTCAAAAGCCGGTCGTGACTTTCGCTCGTAAATCCATCGCGGGCTTCAAAGTCCGTGAAGGCTGGCCGATCGGTGTCAAGGTGACCCTGCGTCGCGACAAGATGTACGAATTCCTGGACCGCCTGCTGGCGATCTCCCTGCCTCGGGTTCGCGACTTCCGCGGCCTGAATGCCAAGTCCTTCGATGGCCGTGGCAACTACAGCATGGGCGTGAAAGAGCAGATCATCTTCCCGGAAATCGACTACGACAAGATCGATGCTCTGCGCGGTTTGGACATCACCCTGACCACCACTGCTCGTTCGGACGACGAAGGCCGCGCTCTGCTGCGTGCTTTCAAGTTCCCGTTCCGCAACTGATTGGAGTAGGAAAATGGCCAAGAAGAGCATGAAAAACCGCGAGCTGAAGCGTCAGCTCACGGTAGCCAAGTACGCCAAAAAGCGTGCCGAGCTGAAAGCGACCATCGTCAACCTGAACGCCTCTCCTGAAGAGCGTTTCGCTGCCGTTGTCGCCCTGCAGAAGCAGCCACGTGATGCCTCCGCTTCGCGTCTGCGCAACCGTTGCCGCCTGACCGGTCGTCCTCACGGTGTATACCGTAAGTTCGGCCTGGGCCGTAACATGCTGCGTCAAGCTGCAATGCGCGGTGACGTACCAGGTCTGGTCAAGGCCTCCTGGTAATCGCTGCAGGCTGGATCCCGGCGGAAGGGGAGCAATCTTCCGACCGCCGGTGACCTCGCCAACAAACAAGCCCCTATATGGGGCTTGTTTCGTTTCTACCTTGTGTCTAGAATGACCGGCTCACCTGAGCCTGGGTTTTTTGCCCTGTCCGCTCGGGTGGTTGTGATAGCCGCAAGGCTAATAATTCTTGTATCAGGAGCATCTAGCCCATGAGTATGCAGGACCCGTTAGCGGACATGCTAACTCGCATCCGTAATGCCCAGATGGCTGAAAAGTCCGTCGTAAGCATGCCTTCCTCCACCCTGAAGGTCGCGGTTGCCAAAGTTCTGAAAGACGAAGGTTACATCGCCGGCTACCAGGTAACTGGTGAGGCCAAGCCTTCCCTGTCGATCGAACTGAAGTACTTCGAAGGCCGTCCGGTCATCGAGGAACTGAAGCGCTCCAGCCGTCCAGGCCTGCGCCAGTACAAGTCCGTCGCAGAGCTGCCGAAAGTACGTGGCGGTCTGGGCGTGTCTATCGTCTCCACCAACAAAGGTGTGATGACTGATCGCGCTGCACGCGCTGCCGGTGTCGGCGGCGAAGTTCTGTGCACAGTGTTCTAAGGGGAGATAGGCATGTCTCGCGTCGCTAAGAACCCCGTTAAGCTGCCAGCAGGCGTCGAAGTCAAATTCGCCGGCCAGCAGCTTTCGGTGAAGGGTGCCAAAGGCACTCTCGAACTGAACGTTCACTCGTCTGTTGAAGTTACCGAAGAGTCTGGCGAGCTGCGTTTCGTCGCTCGCAACGGTGACCAGCAAGCTCGCGCCATGGCCGGTACCACCCGCGCTCTGGTGAACAACATGGTCCAGGGCGTAAGCCAAGGCTTCGAGCGCAAGCTCCAGCTGGTCGGTGTTGGTTACAAGGCACAGGCCAAGGGCACCGTCCTGAACCTGGCCCTGGGCTTCTCGCACCCAGTGGACTACGAACTGCCAGCCGGTATCACCGCTGAAACCCCAAGCCAGACCGACATCCTGATCAAGGGTATCGACAAGCAGCTGGTGGGTCAGGTGGCCGCTGAAATCCGCGACTTCCGTCCGCCAGAGCCTTACAAAGGCAAGGGTGTGCGTTACGCGGACGAAGTAGTCCGTCGTAAAGAAGCCAAGAAGAAGTAGGGCCTAGCAAATGACCGACAAAAAAGTTACTCGACTGCGTCGCGCTCGCAAAGCACGTCTCAAGATGCACGAACTCGAAGTCGTGCGCCTGTGCGTGTTCCGCTCCTCGCAGCACATCTACGCCCAGGTCATTTCGGCCGACGGCAGCAAGGTTCTGGCAAGCGCCTCGACCTTGGACAAAGAACTGCGTGATGGCGCCACTGGCAACATCGACGCGGCCACTAAGGTTGGCAAGCTGGTAGCTGAGCGTGCGAAAGCCGCCGGTGTATCTCAAGTTGCCTTTGACCGTTCCGGCTTCAAGTACCATGGCCGCGTCAAAGCGCTGGCTGATGCTGCTCGTGAAGGCGGGCTGGAGTTCTAAGTTATGGCAAATAACGATCAAAAGCGCGACGAAGGCTACATCGAGAAGCTGGTTCAAGTTAACCGCGTTGCCAAAACCGTAAAAGGCGGCCGTATCTTCACCTTCACCGCGCTGACCGTGGTAGGTGATGGTAAGGGCCGTGTTGGCTTCGGCCGTGGCAAGTCGCGCGAAGTACCAGCCGCGATCCAGAAAGCCATGGAAGCTGCTCGCCGCAACATGATCCAGGTTGACCTGAAGGGCACCACCCTGCAGTACGCCACCAAGGCTGCCCACGGCGCCTCGAAGGTTTACATGCAGCCTGCCTCGGAAGGTACCGGTATCATCGCCGGTGGCGCAATGCGTGCTGTCCTGGAAGTTGCTGGTGTTCAGAACGTTCTGGCCAAGTGCTACGGTTCGACCAACCCGGTGAACGTGGTTTACGCCACCTTCAAGGGTCTGAAAGCCATGCAATCTCCTGAATCCATTGCTGCCAAGCGCGGCAAGAGCGTCGAGGAGATCTTCTGATCATGGCAACCGTAAAAGTAACGCTGATCAAGAGCGTCTCGGGCCGTCTGCCTAACCACAAGCTGTGCGTTAAGGGCCTGGGTCTGCGTCGCATCGGTCACACTGTAGAAGTCCAGGATACTCCCGAAAACCGCGGGATGATCAACAAGGCTTACTACATGCTGAAGGTCGAGGGTTAATCGATGAAACTCAATGATCTGAGTCCAGCGCCGGGTTCCCGTCGCGAGAAGCATCGTCCAGGTCGTGGTATCGGTAGCGGTCTGGGTAAGACCGGCGGCCGTGGCCACAAAGGTCAGACTTCCCGTTCGGGTGGTTCGATCGCTCCTGGCTTCGAAGGCGGTCAACAGCCGCTGCACCGTCGTCTGCCGAAGTTCGGCTTCGTTTCCCTGAAAGCCATGGACCGCGCCGAAGTGCGTCTGTCCGAGCTGGCCAAGGTGGAAGGCGACGTGATCTCCGTGCAATCCCTGAAGGATGCCAACGTGATCGGCCAGAACGTACAGCGCGTGAAAATCATGCTGTCTGGCGAAGTCACTCGCGCAGTCACCATCAAGGGTATCGCAGCCACCAAGGGTGCGCGTGCGGCTATCGAAGCAGCTGGCGGCAAGTTCGAGGAATAAATGGCTAAGCAAGGTGCTCTCTCTTCGCTCGGTAAGGGCGGGATGTCGGAACTCTGGGCTCGTCTGCGCTTTCTGTTCATGGCGATCATCGTCTATCGGATAGGTGCGCATATCCCGGTTCCTGGCATCAATCCAGACCGTCTGGCGGATCTGTTTCGGCAGAATGAGGGGACCATTCTTAGCTTGTTCAACATGTTTTCCGGTGGCGCGCTCGAGCGCATGAGCATCTTTGCACTGGGGATCATGCCGTACATCTCGGCATCGATCATCATGCAGCTGATGACGGCGGTCAGCCCGCAACTGGAGCAGTTGAAGAAGGAAGGTGAAGCTGGCCGTCGCAAGATCAGCCAGTACACCCGCTACGGCACCGTTATCCTGGCACTGGTTCAAGCCATTGGCATGTCCATTGGCCTGGCCAACCAGGGCGTGGCGTTTTCTGTAGGCCTGGGCTTCCATGTCGTCGCCGTCTCCACCTTCGTGGCGGGCGCGATGTTCATGATGTGGCTGGGCGAGCAGATCACCGAGCGCGGTGTGGGCAACGGTATCTCGATGTTGATCTTCGCGGGTATCGTTGCCGGTCTTCCGAGAGCAATCGGGCAGTCTTTCGAGTCTGCACGCACAGGCGATATCAACATTTTCGCCCTGGTCGCTATCGGTTTGCTGGCAGTAGCGATTATCGGCTTCGTGGTGTTCATTGAGCGTGGTCAGCGTCGTATCGCCGTTCACTACGCCAAGCGTCAGCAGGGCCGCAAGGTCTTCGCTGCGCAGACCAGCCACTTGCCGCTGAAGGTGAACATGGCGGGGGTTATCCCGGCCATTTTCGCGAGCAGCATTCTGCTGTTCCCGGCTTCGCTGGGTGCCTGGTTCGGTCAGTCCGAAGGTATGGGCTGGCTGCAGGACATCTCGCAGTCGATCGCTCCTGGTCAGCCGTTGAACATTCTGCTGTTTAGTGCAGGGATCATTTTCTTCTGCTTCTTCTACACAGCGCTGATGTTCAACCCGAAAGACGTAGCGGAAAACCTGAAGAAGTCCGGTGCCTTTATTCCGGGTATCCGTCCTGGTGAGCAGTCGGCACGCTACATTGATGGCGTTCTGACCCGTCTGACCATGTTCGGTGCTCTTTACATGATGGCCGTCTGCCTTCTGCCCCAGTTCCTGGTGGTGGCAGCAAATGTGCCGTTCTACCTTGGCGGGACCTCGTTGCTGATTGTGGTAGTGGTTGTGATGGACTTCATGTCCCAAGTACAATCGCACCTCGTTTCGCACCAGTACGAATCCCTGATGAAGAAAGCCAACCTGAAAGGCTACGGTGGCAGCGGTCTGCTGCGCTGATACGCCCCTAAGGTTCGAGGAGTCGGTAATGAAAGTTCGTGCATCGGTGAAAAAGCTGTGCCGTAACTGCAAGATCATCCGTCGCGAAGGCGTCGTACGAGTGATCTGCAGCGCGGAACCGCGTCACAAACAGCGCCAAGGCTGAGTGTGATCTGCGCTTCAAACCCAGCAGCTAGTGTGCTGCTGGGTTGATTATTCGTTTCTACAGCGATATTATCTCGCGCCCTATTTCTTGGCTTCCGGGGCGTAGGTAGCTGTCAATTGGAGTCCCACTGAATGGCCCGTATTGCAGGCGTCAACATTCCAGATAACAAGCATGCTGTTATCTCGCTGACCTACATCTATGGTGTCGGTCGCACAACTGCACAGAAGATCTGTGCAGACGCTGGTGTAAACCCAGCCGCTAAGATCAAGGATCTGAGCGACGAGCAAATCGAAACCCTGCGTGGCGAAGTCGCGAAGTTCACCACCGAAGGTGACCTGCGTCGTGACATCAACATGAAGATCAAGCGCTTGATGGACCTGGGTTGCTACCGCGGCCTGCGTCATCGTAAAGGTCTGCCGGTTCGCGGTCAGCGCACCAAGACCAACGCACGCACCCGTAAGGGCCCGCGTAAGCCGATCCGCAAGTAATCGCCCAGGAATATAGACATGGCAAAACCTGCTGCTCGTCCTCGTAAGAAAGTCAAAAAGACAGTGGTTGATGGCATCGCCCACATCCATGCCTCTTTCAACAACACCATCGTGACCATCACCGACCGTCAGGGCAACGCTTTGTCCTGGGCGACCTCCGGTGGTTCGGGTTTCCGTGGTTCGCGCAAATCCACCCCGTTCGCAGCCCAGATCGCTGCTGAGCGTGCTGGTCAAGCTGCGCTGGAATACGGTCTGAAGAACCTCGACGTAAACGTCAAGGGTCCAGGTCCAGGTCGTGAGTCCGCCGTTCGTGCACTGAACAGCTGCGGCTACAAGATCGCCAGCATCACCGACGTGACGCCAATCCCGCACAACGGGTGCCGTCCGCCGAAGAAGCGTCGCGTGTAATCAGGAGACAGATAAATGGCACGTTACATTGGTCCAAAATGCAAACTGTCTCGTCGTGAAGGCACTGACCTGTTCCTGAAGAGCGGCGTTCGCGCTCTGGAATCGAAGTGCAACATCGAAGCAGCCCCAGGTATCCACGGCCAGCGCCGTGGCCGTCAGTCCGACTACGGTACCCAGCTGCGCGAGAAGCAAAAAGTTCGTCGTATCTACGGTGTTCTGGAGCGTCAGTTCCGCGGTTACTACCAGGCTGCAGCCTCGAAAAAAGGCGCAACCGGTGAGAACCTGCTGCAACTGCTCGAGTGCCGTCTGGATAACGTCGTCTACCGTATGGGCTTCGGCTCGACTCGTTCCGAGTCCCGTCAGCTGGTTTCGCACAAAGCGATCAGCGTCAACGGTAAGACTGTAAACATTCCATCCTACCAAGTTCGTCCGGGTGACGTGGTCGCGGTTCGCGAGAAGTCGCTGAACCAGCTGCGCATTGTTCAAGCCCTTGAACTGTGCGCCCAGCGTGGCCGCGTTGAGTGGGTTGACGTGGATGCTGCTAAAAAGTCGGGCGTTTTCAAGAACGTTCCTGCTCGCAGCGACCTGTCTGCCGACATCAACGAGAACCTGATTGTCGAGCTCTACTCCAAGTAAGGGCTAGAAAATAGGTGCATCCATGCAGATTTCGGTAAATGAGTTCCTGACTCCCCGCCACATTGATGTGCAGGTAGTCAGTCCGACCCGCGCCAAGATTACGCTCGAGCCTCTCGAGCGTGGTTTCGGCCATACCCTGGGCAACGCGCTGCGCCGCATCCTGTTGTCCTCCATGCCTGGCTGTGCAGTAGTCGAGGCCGAGATCGACGGCGTACTCCACGAGTACTCCGCGATCGAAGGTGTTCAGGAAGACGTCATTGAAATCCTGTTGAACCTGAAAGGCCTGGCTATCAAACTGCACGGTCGTGACGAAGTTACGCTGACCTTGTCGAAAAAGGGTTCGGGGGTGGTTACCGCTGCCGATATTCAGCTGGATCACGATGTCGAGATCGTCAACCCCGATCACGTAATCGCGAACCTGGCGTCGAACGGCGCCCTGAACATGAAGCTCACTGTAGCTCGTGGTCGTGGTTACGAGCCGGCCGACTCCCGTCAAACCGACGAAGACGAAAGCCGTAGCATTGGCCGTCTGCAGTTGGACGCTTCGTTCAGCCCGGTGCGTCGTATCGCCTATGTGGTCGAGAACGCCCGTGTTGAACAGCGTACCAACCTGGACAAGCTGGTCATTGATCTGGAAACCAACGGCACCCTGGACCCTGAAGAGGCTATCCGCCGCGCTGCGACCATCCTGCAACAGCAGCTGGCCGCGTTCGTCGACCTCAAAGGTGACAGCGAGCCTGTCGTAGTCGAGCAGGAAGACGAGATCGATCCGATCCTGCTGCGTCCGGTTGACGACCTGGAACTGACTGTACGTTCGGCCAACTGCCTCAAGGCGGAGAACATCTACTACATCGGCGACCTGATTCAGCGTACCGAAGTAGAGCTGTTGAAGACTCCTAACCTGGGCAAGAAGTCCCTGACTGAAATCAAGGACGTCCTGGCCTCTCGTGGTCTGTCTCTCGGCATGCGCCTCGACAACTGGCCGCCTGCAAGTCTTAAGAAAGACGACAAGGCGACCGCCTGATCGTCGTAATCACCGAACGTAGTGTTTGGTAAGGAATGAATCATGCGTCATCGTAAAAGTGGACGTCACCTGAGCCGTACCAGCTCTCACCGCAAGGCTATGTTCCAGAACATGGCAGTGTCGCTGATCGAGCACGAGCTGATCAAAACCACCCTGCCGAAAGCCAAGGAACTGCGCCGCGTTGCCGAGCCGCTGATTACCCTGGCCAAGGAAGACAGCGTAGCTAACCGCCGTCTGGCCTTCGATCGTACCCGTTCGAAGTCCGCTGTTGGCAAGCTGTTCAACGACCTGGGCAAGCGTTACGCCACCCGTCAGGGCGGCTACCTGCGCATCCTGAAGTGCGGTTTCCGCGCTGGCGACAACGCTCCTATGGCGTACGTCGAGCTGGTTGATCGTCCGGTCGGCGGTGCTGTAGAAGCTGCTGAGTAAGACGTTCTGTCTGCTACAAAGAACCGGGCCTAGTGCCCGGTTTTTTGTTTCAAGATGTATTGTTTATTTCTATTGATGCAAGTCATGTAATGCATTTGTTCTTGTAACCTTGCTCGTCAATACTCTCTCCAGAGCCGATTAGCCGGCGCTTGAAGACCGATAAGGAGAGCCCATGAGCAAGATTCTCACCACCGCCAGCGGTGCACCTGTAGCAGACAACCAGAATTCCCGTTCCGCCGGCCCGCGCGGCCCGCTGCTGCTCGACGACTTCCACCTGATCGAGAAGCTCGCCCACTTCAACCGCGAGAACATTCCTGAGCGCCGCGTACACGCAAAAGGCTCGGGCGCCTACGGCACCTTTACCGTCACCCGCGATATCACCGATTACACCAGTGCCAAGTTGTTTGAACAGGTTGGCAAGCAGACCGAAACCTTCCTGCGCTTCTCCACCGTTGGTGGTGAGCGTGGCTCCGCTGATACCGAGCGCGATCCCCGTGGTTTTGCCGTCAAGTTCTACACCGAGGAAGGCAACTGGGACATCGTCGGCAACAACACGCCGGTGTTCTTCATCCGCGATCCACTGAAGTTTCCGGACTTTATCCACACCCAGAAGCGTCACCCGCAATCCAACTTGAAGAACGCTCAGATGATGTGGGACTTCTGGTCGCACTCTCCCGAGGCACTGCATCAGGTCACCATTCTGTTCTCCGATCGTGGCATTCCGGACGGCTACCGCCACATGCACGGCTTCGGTAGCCATACCTACAGCCTGATCAATGCCCAGGGTGAACGCACCTGGGTCAAATGGCACTTCAAGACCCAGCAAGGCATCAAGAACCTCGCACCGGCAGATGCCGCGCGCCTGGCAGGTACAGACCCGGACTACGCCCAGCGCGACCTGTTCGAAGCCATCGAGCGGGGCGATTACCCACGCTGGTCCGTATGCATCCAAGTGATGAGCGAAGCCGAGGCTGCCAGCCGCGACGAAAACCCCTTCGACGTTACCAAGACCTGGTCGCAGAAGGTCTACCCGCTGATTGAAGTGGGCGTGCTGGAGCTCAACCGTAATCCGCTCAACTACTTTGCCGAGGTCGAGCAGGCTGCGTTTGGCCCGAGCAACATGGTGCCGGGTGTTGGCCTGTCGCCGGACCGCATGCTGCAAGGGCGGGTATTCGCCTACGCCGACGCGCACCGCTACCGGGTGGGTACCAATCACCAGCAGCTGCCGGTGAATGCACCACGCTGCCCGGTCAACAGCTACCAGCGTGATGGTTCCATGGCGGCTGGCAGTTACGGCAGCGCGCCGAACTATGAGCCCAACAGCTACAGCGATGCACCGAAGCAGTCGCCACGCCACGCCGAGCCTGCGCTTGCCCTGAATGGTTCCGCAGACCGTTACGACCACCGCGAAGACACCGACTACTACAGCCACGCAGGCGCGCTGTTCCGCCTGATGAACGATGAGCAGAAAGCCCTGCTGATAAACAACATTGCCGGCACCATGGCAGGCGTCAGCGAAGACGTGGTCCAGCGTCAGTTGCAATACTTCTTCAAGGCCGATCCGGCCTATGGCGAAGGGGTTGCCAAGGCCTTGGGCATCAATCTCGCCTAAGTCGAAGTGATAAGAAGAACCGCCCTCATTTGGGCGGTTTTTCAATGAATATCACTACTGTTTAACCGATTTTTTGCTTCTAATTGCGCGGTTTTCAGTGACCGCAGGCAAAAGCTGGTTCACACTATGTGGCATAGACGTTTTCACATGGAGAAGCAGGGCGATGCAAGGTCACCCGGACGTAATCAACTACCTCGTTACGCTGCTGAAGGGCGAACTGGCGGCGCGTGACCAGTACTTCATTCACTCGCGTATGTACGAAGACTGGGGCCTGTCCAAGCTCTACGAGCGCATCAACCACGAAATGGAAGAAGAGACGCAGCACGCAGATGCCCTGATGCGTCGCATCCTCATGCTCGAAGGCACCCCTGACATGCGCGCGGACGACCTGGAAGTGGGCAGCACCGTGCCGGAAATGATCGAGGCTGACCTCAAGCTCGAGTACAAGGTACGCGGCGCGCTGTGCAAAGGCATCGAGCTGTGCGAGCTGCACAAGGACTACATCAGCCGCGACATCCTGCGCGCTCAGTTGGCTGATACCGAAGAAGATCACACCTACTGGCTGGAGAAGCAGCAGGGGCTGATCAAGGCCATTGGCCTCGAGAATTACCTGCAGTCGCAGATGTAAAAGCCTGGGGCTGCTTTGCAGCCCTATCGCGACACAAGGCCGCTCCCACAGGGAAATGCATTACTCCTGTGGGAGCGGCCTTGTGTCGCGATAGGGCGCAAAGCGCCCCAGGGCCTTACGCCCGATCCCGCTCCAGCAACGGTTTCAGGTAGTGCCCGGTGTACGACTGTTTCATCGTACTCAGTTCTTCTGGCGTACCGCAGGCAATGATCTGCCCACCTTTCGAGCCACCCTCCGGCCCCAGATCCACCAGCCAGTCCGCGGTCTTGATCACATCCAGGTTGTGCTCGATCACCACCACGGTATTGCCGTGGTCGCGCAGGCGATGCAGCACGTCCAGCAACTGCTGGATATCGGCAAAGTGCAGGCCCGTGGTCGGCTCATCGAGGATGTACAGGGTCTTGCCGGTGTCACGCTTGGACAGTTCGCGCGATAGCTTGACTCGCTGGGCCTCACCACCCGACAGGGTTGTCGCCGACTGCCCCAGCTTGATGTACGACAGCCCCACATCCATCAACGTCTGCAGCTTGCGCGCCAGCGCCGGCACTGCGTCGAAGAACTCGCGGGCATCCTCGATGGTCATCTCCAGCACCTCGTGGATGTTCTTGCCCTTGTACTTGATCTCCAGGGTTTCGCGGTTGTAGCGCTTGCTCTTGCACACGTCGCACGGCACGTAGATGTCCGGCAGGAAGTGCATCTCCACCTTGATCAGGCCATCCCCCTGGCAGGCCTCGCAACGGCCCCCCTTGACGTTGAACGAGAAACGCCCCGGACCATAGCCGCGCGAACGCGATTCCGGCACACCGGAGAACAGCTCGCGGATCGGCGTGAAGATGCCGGTGTAGGTCGCCGGGTTCGAGCGAGGAGTGCGGCCGATCGGGCTCTGGTCGATATCCACCACCTTGTCCAGGTGCTGCAGGCCATCCATGCTGGCATGCGGCGCCGCTTCCAGGCTGCTTGCGCCATTCAGGGCGGTGGCGGCCAGTGGGAACAGGGTGTTGTTGATCAGCGTCGACTTGCCCGAGCCGGACACCCCGGTCACGCAGGTCAGCAGGCCGATCGGGACTTCCAGGTCGACGTTTTGCAGGTTGTTGCCACGCGCGCCCTTGAGCTTGAGTTGCAGCTTCTTGTTGCGCGGCGTGCGCTTGGCCGGCACGACAATCTTCTTGCGCCCGGACAGGTACTTGCCGGTCAGCGAGTCGGGGTGCTCCATGACCTCCTGCGGCGAGCCCTCGGCGACGATCTGCCCACCGTGCACCCCGGCTCCCGGGCCGATGTCCACCACGTAGTCGGCCAGGCGGATGGCGTCCTCGTCGTGTTCCACCACGATCACCGTGTTGCCCAGGTCGCGCAGGTGGTTGAGGGTGGCCAGCAGGCGGTCATTGTCACGCTGATGAAGGCCGATGGACGGCTCATCGAGGATGTACATCACTCCCACCAGGCCAGCGCCGATCTGGCTGGCCAGGCGGATACGCTGCGCTTCGCCACCGGACAGGGTATCGGCGCTGCGGTCCAGGGTGAGATAGTCGAGACCGACGTTGACCAGGAACTGCAGGCGCTCGCAGATTTCCTTGAGGATCTTCGCCGCAATCTCGCCACGGCGACCGGTCAGGGTCAGCTCGCCGAAATAGTTGCTGGCTTCACCGATCGGCAGATTGGTCACCGCCGGCAGGGTTTTTTCGCCCACCCACACGTGCCGCGCCTCACGGCGCAGGCGGGTGCCGCGGCAATCCGGGCAGGGCTGGGTGCCGAGGAATTTGGCCAGTTCTTCGCGCACGGTGGCCGACTCGGTCTCGCGGTAGCGACGCTCCAGGTTCGGCACGATGCCTTCGAACGGGTGCGAGCGCTTGACGATGTCGCCACGGTCGTTGAGGTACTTGAAGTCGACGCTCTGCTTGCCGCTGCCCTGAAGGATCACCTTCTGGTGCTCGGCCGAAAGCTGGCCGAATGGTTCCTCCAGGCTGAAGCCGTAATGCGCGGCCAGCGAGCCGAGCATCTGGAAGTAGTACACGTTGCGCCGGTCCCAGCCGCGGATCGCGCCTTCGGCCAAGGTGAGCTCGGCATTGACCAGGCGCTTGGTGTCGAAGAACTGCTTCACCCCCAGGCCATCGCAGGTCGGGCAGGCGCCGGCGGGGTTGTTGAAGGAGAACAGCTTCGGCTCCAGCTCGCTGATGGCATGACCACAGACCGGGCAGGCGAAACGCGCGGAGAAGATCGTCTCTTCGCCTTGTTCGTCATCCATCGGTGCCACCAGGGCGATGCCGTCGGCCAGCTTGAGTGCGGTCTCGAACGACTCGGCCAGGCGCTGTTGCAGGTCGGCGCGGACCTTGAAACGGTCCACCACCACATCGATGCTGTGTTTTTTCTGCTTGTCCAGCTTGGGCAGTTCGTCGAGTTCGTAGAGCTTGCCGTTGACCCGGGCGCGCACAAAGCCCTGGGCGCGCAGCTCGTCGAACACTGCCAGGTGCTCGCCCTTGCGCTCGCGCACCACCGGCGCCAGCAGCATCAGCTTGCTGCCTTCCGGGCGCTCCAGCACCAGGTCGACCATCTGGCTGATCGTTTGCGCCTCCAGCGGGATATCGTGATCCGGGCAGCGTGGGGTGCCGACACGGGCGTACAGCAGGCGCAGATAGTCGTAGATTTCGGTGATGGTGCCGACCGTGGAGCGGGGGTTGTGCGAGGTCGACTTCTGCTCGATGGAAATGGCTGGCGACAGGCCTTCGATGGTATCGACGTCGGGCTTTTCCATCATCGACAGGAACTGCCGGGCGTAGGCCGACAGCGATTCCACATAGCGGCGCTGGCCTTCGGCGTACAGGGTGTCGAACGCCAGGGACGACTTGCCGGAACCGGACAGACCGGTGATCACGATCAGCTTGTCCCGGGGCAGGGTCAGGTCGATGTTCTTCAGGTTGTGGGTACGTGCCCCACGAATCAGGATCTTGTCCACTGCGGCCTCGCTCGGCGGGCATAAACAAGGAAGTATACGGCGCCCTGCCAGTACGCGGCAAAGCGTCGCGTAGATGCCGTCAAGCTGTCGGACTGATAGAATCGCCGCCGGTTCACACGAGGTTAATCCATGCACGACACCCACAACGAGCGCATGAGTGGCGGCGAAACCCGCGCCGCTGGCGGCCTGGCCCTGGTCTTTGCCTTTCGTATGCTGGGCATGTTCATGGTCTTGCCGGTGCTGGCCACCTACGGCATGGACCTGGCCGGTGCCACGCCTGCGCTGATCGGCCTGGCCATTGGTGCCTATGGCCTGACGCAGGCCGTATTGCAGATCCCGTTCGGGATGATTTCCGATCGCATCGGCCGCCGGCCGGTGATTTACCTGGGGCTGGTCATCTTTGCCCTGGGTAGTGTATTGGCGGCCCAGGCCGACTCCATCTGGGGAGTGATCGCCGGGCGTATCCTGCAGGGCGCCGGGGCGATTTCCGCTGCGGTCATGGCGCTGCTGTCCGACCTCACTCGCGAGCAGCACCGGACCAAGGCCATGGCCATGATCGGCATGAGCATCGGCCTGTCGTTTGCTGTCGCCATGGTCGTTGGCCCATTGCTGACTCGTGCCTTTGGCTTGTCAGGATTGTTCCTCGCCACGGCAGGACTTGCCCTGGTCGGCATCCTGCTGATCGCCTTTGTGGTGCCCAATACCCACAGCATCCTGCAGCACCGTGAGTCGGGTGTGGCGCGCCAGGCCATCGGCCCGACCCTGCGCCATCCGGACCTTCTGCGCCTGGATGTGGGCATCTTCATCCTCCATGCCATCCTCATGGCCAGCTTCGTCGCATTGCCACTGGCCTTTGTCGAGCGCGGCGGCCTGCCGAAGGAGCAGCACTGGTGGGTGTACCTGACTGCGTTGTTCATCTCATTTTTTGCAATGGTCCCGTTCATCATCTATGGCGAAAAAAAGCGCAAGATGAAACGCGTGCTGGCCGGGGCGGTCAGTGTGTTGCTGCTGGTGGAGGTGTTCTTCTGGCAGTGGGCTGACGGTTTGCGCGGACTGGTGATCGGCACCGTGGTATTCTTTACTGCATTCAACCTGCTGGAGGCATCGCTGCCTTCGCTGGTGAGCAAGGTGTCGCCTGCAGGTGGCAAGGGGACGGCAATGGGGGTCTACTCCACCAGCCAGTTCCTCGGCGCTGCCCTGGGAGGAATCCTTGGTGGCTGGTTGTTCCAGCACGGCGGGCTGAACATGGTGTTCCTCGGTTGTGCGGTACTGTGTGCCATCTGGTTGGTCGTCGCCTTGCGCATGAACGAGCCGCCCTATGTGACCAGCCTGCGCATGCCGCTGACGCCAGAGGCAGTCCGGGAAGCCGGCCTGACCGAGCGCCTGATGGCTGTGCCAGGTGTGACCGACGCCGTCGTGGTGGCGGAAGAAGCCGCCATCTATATCAAACTGGATACGAAAATTTTGGACCGTACGACCCTCGAGCGCCTGGTGAACCCGGCCTCTTCGGCGTGCGAAGCCTAGGAGAACGTTATGGCCCGTGGGGTTAACAAAGTCATTCTGGTCGGCACCTGTGGCCAGGATCCCGAAGTCCGCTACCTGCCCAACGGTAACGCCGTGACCAACCTGAGCCTGGCTACCAGCGAGCAGTGGACCGACAAGCAGTCGGGCCAGAAGGTCGAGCGTACCGAGTGGCACCGTGTGTCGCTGTTCGGCAAGGTTGCCGAAATCGCCGGCGAATACCTGCGCAAGGGTTCGCAGTGCTACATCGAAGGCAAGCTGCAGACTCGCGAGTGGGAAAAAGACGGCATCAAGCGTTACACCACCGAGATCATCGTCGACATCAACGGCACCATGCAGCTGCTCGGCGGTCGTCCGCAGGGCCAGCAGCAGGGCGGTGACCCGTACAACCAGGGTGGCGGCAACTACGGTGGCGGCCAGCAGCAGTACAACCAGGCCCCGCCACGTCAACAGGCCCAGCGCCCGCAACAGGCCCCTCAGCGCCCGGCACCGCAGCAGCCAGCCCCGCAGCCGGCGGCTGACTTCGACAGCTTCGATGACGATATTCCGTTCTGATCAGAGCGGTTTAGCGTCTAGCAGGGCCAGAAACCCAGGGCAGAGTTGCCCTGGGTTTTTTCATTTGTGGGGAATGCCAGAAGAGAAGGTGAGGGCTGCCAGGTGCTCAATCTCCCGGCGAGCACATCACCGGTTGCTAATTTTCAGCATTTGGTGATGAAGCTTTTTCATGGGCAATGGCACGTACCCTGTGGGAGCGGGCAAGCCCGCGAAGCAGGCGACGCGATGGATGGCACCGGCTACGCCGGTGTTCGCGGGCATGCCCGCTCCCACAGGTTGCGTGGGTTTCTGCTACGGCGCAATCCTGTGAGGGCGGGTGCAGCCAGCCAGCGCTTCAATAAAACAACCGCGGCTCCGGCGAGTCCAGCAAGCTGACCAGCTTGGTCAGGGCAAAGCCCAGTTCCTGGCGGCTGGGGGCCATCAGGGCGATGCGCACGCCGCAGCTGGCGTGGCTGCGTTCTGGCAGGAACTGGCTGCCACTGACTACCGTGACGCCGTTGTTACGCGCCAAGTTGGCGAATTCGTCGCTGGTCCACGGCTCGGGCAACTCCAGCCAGATGTGGAAGCTGTTGGGCTGGCTGCGGATCTTGTACTTGCCAAGGATCTCCCGGGCCATTTGCTGGCGCGCGGCCGCCTCCTCCTGTTGTTCCCGCACCAGCTGGTCGGCCATGCCGCTGTTGATCAGGTTGCTGGCCAGTTGCGCCATCAACGGTGATGGCATCCAGACGCTGCTGCGTACCATCGACGAAAGCCGCGAGAGGGTTTGCGGTGGGGCATACAGGTAACCGATGCGCAGTGCCGGCAGCACACTTTTGGACAGGCTGGTGAGGTACACCGAGCGTTCGGGCGCATACGCCGCCAGTGGCTGGTAATCCGGTGCGGGTTCAAGGAAGCCGTAGATATCGTCATCGACGATGAACAGGTCGAACTCGCGGGCGATCTCTGCGATGGCCTGGCGCCGTGCGTGGGGCATGATCGAGTTGGTGGGGTTCTGGTGGGTGGTGACACACACCAACAGGGAAGGGCGATGCTCCAGGCAGGCCGCGCGCAATGCCTCGGGAATCAGGCCATGCTCGTCCATGGCCACGCCACGCAGGCGTCGGCCCATGCTGTGGGCCAGGGAGATGATGCCTGGGTAGCAGAACGACTCGCACAGCACCACATCGTCGCTCTTCGACAGGCTGCTGATGGCCACCAATAGTCCATGCTGGGCGCCAGAGGTCAGTACAACCTGTTGCCAGCGCGCATCAGGCAGCCAGCGCCGAATCCAGGCTGCACCTGCTTGTTTGTGGGAGGTGTGACCACCTTCTGTCACATAGTCGAGTACCTGTCCCAGGTCCGCAGAGGTGGCCAGCTCGCTGATCGCCGCACCCAGCCACTCACTCATGTGGGCGTCGTTGGGTTTGATGATCGAGAGATCGATCTGGCTGCTTTCGCCAGTAACTGGTGTGGGCACCGACGGGGCGGATAACCGCTGTCGCAACTGCCTGACAAATGTGCCACGGCCCACCTCTCCAACCACCAGGCCGCGCTTGGCCGCTTCGTCGTAGGCTCTTCCAACGGTGCCGGGGGTTACATTCAGTGCCTCGGCAAGGTCTTTGAGGGTGGGCAAGCGATCGCCTGCTGCAAGCCGACCACTTTCGATGTCCTGTTCAAGGGCATTAGCGATCATCAGGTAAACCGGCTGGGTTTGATCGCCGTATTGAGGGACCCACATGGAAATGGCACCAGATTCTGCAATTGCGCGCAGCCTAACATGAAAGCCAGGATGCGGGTAATGATGGTAATTCTCGTACTTGAGTCGATTGAATTGGATATTGCATCGATGCAATTCATGTAATTACAATCATCGAGCTGATTGGGACATGCACACTTGCGTTGTGCTTGGCAGGACACTCCACTGGATGGACTTCGCTATGGAAATTCTGGGCGCTTTCTGGGCGGAACACTGGTTGCTGGCGGTGCTCATGCTTGGCGCTATCGCTTTCGTTGCCGGCTTCGTAGACAGCATTGCCGGTGGCGGCGGGTTGTTCCTGGTGCCGGGCTTTCTGCTGGTCGGCATGCCGCCGCAGGTTGCCCTCGGCCAGGAAAAACTGGTCAGTACCCTTGGCACACTGGCAGCCATCCGCAACTTCCTGGCCAACAGCAAGATGGTCTGGAAGGTAGCGCTGGTCGGCGTGCCATTCTCGCTGCTCGGTGCCTACCTGGGGGCGCACCTGATCGTGTCGATCTCCCAGGAAACCGTGGGCAAGATCATCCTGGCGCTGATCCCCTTCGGCATCCTCATCTTCCTCACCCCCAAGGACCGCCCGGTCGAGGAGCGCGAACTGTCATCGCGCATGCTGTTCACCGTGGTCCCACTGACCTGCCTGGCCATCGGTTTCTATGACGGCTTCTTCGGCCCCGGTACCGGCAGCATGTTCATCATTGCTTTCCATTACCTGCTGCGCATGGACCTGGTCTCCAGCTCGGCCAACTCCAAAACCTTCAATTTCGCGTCCAACATCGGCGCCCTGATGGCCTTCGTCATTGCCGGCAAGGTCGTCTACCTGCTGGCGTTGCCGCTGGTGGCCTGCAACATCCTCGGTAACCACCTGGGCAGCGCACTGGCCCTGCGCAAGGGCAACGAAGTGGTGCGCAAGGCGCTGGTGTTCTCGATGCTCTGCCTGTTCACCAGCCTGGGCGTGAAGTACCTGGCCTGACCCTTCCATAGGAGACAACTGATGAAAACCGCATTCGTAACTGGCGCCTCCTCGGGCTTTGGCCGCGCCATCTGCCGTACCTTGATCGGCAAAGGCTACCGCGTGATCGGTGGCGCCCGGCGCATGGACAAGCTGCAAGCGCTGGAGGCCGAGCTGGGCGTCAATTTCATTCCGCTGGCGCTGGACGTCACCGACCCGGTGTCGCTCGAGACGGCGGTCGAGCAGATTCGTGATGCTTCGCTGCAGATCGACCTGCTGGTCAACAATGCCGGGCTGGCGCTGGGCGTGGACCGTGCCCAGGCCAGCAGTGCGGAAAACTGGCAGCGGATGATCGACACCAACATCACCGGCCTGGCCATGGTCACCCACAAGATCCTGCCGCAGATGGTGGAAGCCGACAGCGGCATGATCATCAACATCGGCTCGATCGCCGGCACCTACCCCTACCCGGGCGGTAATGTGTATGGCGCCAGCAAGGCCTTTGTCCGCCAGTTCAGCCTCAACCTGCGCGCCGACCTGGCGGGCACCCGAGTGCGAGTGAGCAACATCGAGCCAGGGCTGTGCTCGGGGACCGATTTCTCGGTGGTGCGCCTGAACGGCAACCTGGATGCCGTGCAGGCGCTATATCGGGATGTGGAGGCCATCCTGCCCGAGGACATCGCGGCCACGGTGGCCTGGATTGCCGAGCAGCCGGCGCATGTGAACATCAATACCATCGAGATCATGCCGGTGGCCCAGAGCAGTGCGGCGCTGAACGTGGTGCGCAACCTGCCGGCTTGCTGATCGGCCGGTGGTGGATGGCACCGGCGTTGCCGGTGTTCGCGGGCACGCCCGCTCCCACAGGAATAGCGCCCTGCTTCGGGCATGTGCAGTAACTGTGGGAGCGGGTTTACCCGCGAATCAGGCAACACAGCGCCCTCAGCTGACCCATGTCATCGCACCTTCTCGATTCTTGGCTAGTCTTAACTGCTGGCGGCCATCAATTGGCCGCCACCGTGACTACCAAGAGGCGCCGGCCATGTTCCGTGCGTCCACCACCTGATCAGGAGTGCACGATGGACCTGAACCGTCGGCAGTTCTTCAAGGTCGCCGCCGTCGGCCTTGGAGGCTCGAGCCTTGCGGCGTTGGGCATGGCCCCGACACCAGCATTCGCCGAGCAGGTGCGTCACTTCAAGCTGGCGCATACCAAAGAAACCCGTAACACATGCCCCTACTGCTCGGTCGGCTGCGGCCTGATCATGTACAGCCAGGGCGATGCGGGCAAGAACGTCAAACAGAACATCATCCATATCGAAGGTGACGCCGACCACCCGGTCAACCGCGGCACCCTCTGCCCGAAAGGCGCTGGCCTGCTGGACTTCATCCACAGCCCGAGCCGCCTGCAGTACCCCGAGGTACGCAAGCCGGGCAGCAAGGAGTGGGTGCGGGTCAGCTGGGACGAGGCGCTCGATCGCGTCGCCGACCTTATGAAGCAGGACCGCGACGCCAACTTCATCGAAAAGAACGCCCAGGGGCAAACGGTCAACCGCTGGCTCACCACCGGTTTTCTCGCTGCTTCCGCCGCCTCCAGCGAGGCTGGCTACCTGACCCACAAGGTCGTCCGCGCAACAGGCATGCTGGGGTTCGATAACCAGGCTCGTGTCTGACATGGCCCGACGGTGGCAAGTCTTGCCCCGACGTACGGCCGTGGCGCCATGACCAACCACTGGTCCGATATCGCCAACGCGAATCTGGTCCTGGTGATGGGTGGCAACGCAGCAGAAGCGCATCCGTGCGGCTTCAAGTGGGTGACCGAGGCCAAGGCGCACAACAAGGCGCGGCTGATCGTGGTCGACCCGCGGTTTACCCGTACCGCTTCGGTGGCGGATTACTACGCACCGATCCGTACCGGTACCGACATCGCCTTCATGGGCGGGCTGATCAATTACCTGCTGAGCAACGACAAGATCCAGCACGAGTACGTGCGCAACTACACCGACGTGTCGTTCATCGTCAAAGAGAACTATGGCTTCGAGGATGGCCTGTTCAGCGGCTACGACGAGGCCAAGCGCGTGTATGCCGACAAGTCCGGCTGGGGTTACGAGCTGGGTGAGGACGGTTTTGCCAAGGTCGACCCGACCCTGCAGCACCCGCGCTGCGTGTTCCAGCTGATGAAGCAGCACTACAGCCGCTATACCCCGGAACTGGCGAGCATGACCTGTGGCATGCCGCAGGACGCCATGTTGAAGATCTGGGAAGAGATCGCTACCTGCTCGGTACCGGGCAAGACCATGACGATCCTCTATGCGCTTGGCTGGACGCAGCACTCGATCGGCGCACAGATCATCCGCAGTGCGGCCATGGTGCAGTTGCTGCTGGGTAACGTCGGCATGCCGGGTGGCGGGGTCAACGCCTTGCGCGGGCACTCCAACATCCAGGGCCTGACCGACCTCGGCCTGCTGTCCAACTCGTTGCCGGGTTACCTGACCCTGGCCGGCGATGCCGAGCAGGACTATGCCGCCTATATCGACAAGCGCGCCTCCAAGCCACTGCGCCCTGGCCAACTGTCGTACTGGCAGAACTACGGCAAGTTCCATGTCAGCCTGATGAAGGCCTGGTACGGCGCCAATGCCACGGCGGAGAACAACTGGGGCTACGACTGGCTGCCCAAGCTCGACGTGCCGGCCTACGACGTGCTGCGCATGTTCGAGATGATGGGCCAGGGCAAGGTCAACGGCTATATGTGCCAGGGCTTCAACCCGATTGCCGCGCTGCCGGACAAGAACCGCGTCACCGCGGCCCTGGGCAAGCTCAAGTGGCTAGTGATCATGGACCCGCTGGCCACCGAGACCTCGGAGTTCTGGCGCAACGCCGGGCCGTTCAATGATGTAGACACGGCCAACATCCAGACCGAAGTGATCCGCCTGCCCACCACCTGCTTCGCCGAGGAAGACGGCTCGCTGGTCAACAGCAGCCGCTGGCTGCAGTGGCACTGGAAGGGCGCCGACGGCCCGGGCGAGACCCGCACCGACGTTCACATCATGAGCGAGCTGTTCCTGCGCCTGCGCCAACGCTACCAGGCCGAGGGCGGCGCCTACCCTGATGCGCTGATGAACATCAACTGGCCATACAAGGTCCCTGAAGAGCCATCCCCGGAGGAACTGGCCAAGGAAATGAACGGCTGGGCGGTGGCCGACGTCACCGACCCGACTGGCGCAGTGCTCAAGGCCGGCCAGCAACTGGCGGGCTTTGGCCAGCTCAAGGACGACGGCAGCACCGCGTCCGGCTGCTGGATCTTCGCCGGCAGCTGGACCGAGCAGGGTAACCAGATGGCTCGCCGTGACAACAGCGACCCGTACGGCATGCACCAGGTGCAGAACTGGGCCTGGGCCTGGCCGGCCAACCGCCGCATCCTCTACAACCGTGCCTCCAGCGACCCGCAAGGCAAGCCGTGGGACCCGGAGAAGAAGCGCCTGGTGTGGTGGAACGGCAAGGCCTGGACCGGCACCGACGTGCCCGACTTCAAGGTCGACTCGCCGCCCGAGGCGGGGATGAACCCGTTCATCATGAACCCCGAAGGCGTGGCGCGGTTCTTCGCCATCGACAAGATGGCCGAAGGCCCGTTCCCCGAGCACTACGAGCCGTTCGAGACGCCGATTGGCATCAACCCGCTGCACCCGCAGAACAAGAAGGCCACCAGCAACCCGGCCGGGCGGGTCTTCGACTCGGTGTGGGACAGCCTCGGCAAGCACGACGAGTTCCCGTACGCGGCGACCACGTACCGGCTGACCGAGCACTTCCACTTCTGGAGCAAGCATTGCCGGCTCAACGCCATTGCCCAGCCCGAGCAGTTCGTCGAAATCGGCGAGGTGCTGGCCAACGAGAAAGGTATCAAGGCCGGTGACCGGGTGCGGGTGTCGAGCAAGCGCGGGCACATCGAGGCGGTGGCAGTGGTGACCAAGCGGATTCGCCCGCTCAAGGTCAACAACCAGACCGTGCACCAGATCGGCATCCCGCTGCACTGGGGCTTCACCGGGGCTACGCGGCATGGCTACCTGACCAACACCCTGGTGCCTTTCCTGGGTGACGGCAATACCCAGACGCCAGAGTCCAAGTCGTTCCTCGTCAAAGTGGAGAAACTCTGATGGCCAGCCAAGACATCATCGCCCGCTCGGCCACCACCACCGTACCGCCTTCGGTACGCCAGCAGCAGGAAGTCGCCAAGCTGATCGACACCACCAAGTGCATCGGCTGCAAGGCCTGCCAGGTGGCGTGTTCGGAGTGGAACGAACTGCGTGACGAGGTCGGCCACAACCACGGCACCTACGACAACCCCCAGGACCTCACCGCCGAGACCTGGACCCTGATGCGCTTCACCGAGCACGAGCGCGACGACGGCAACCTGGAGTGGTTGATTCGCAAGGACGGCTGCATGCACTGCGCCGAGCCAGGTTGCCTGAAGGCCTGCCCGAGCCCGGGGGCGATCATCAAGCACGCCAACGGCATCGTTGACTTCAACCAGGACCACTGCATCGGTTGCGGCTACTGCATCACCGGTTGCCCGTTCAACATCCCGCGCATCTCGCAGAAGGACCACAAGGCGTACAAGTGCACCCTGTGTTCCGACCGCGTGACCGTGGGCCTGGAGCCGGCCTGCGTGAAAACCTGCCCGACCGGGGCCATCGTGTTCGGCACCAAGGACGAGATGAAGGTGCATGCCGCCGAGCGCATCGTCGACCTCCAGTCGCGGGGTTACGACAAGGCCGGGCTGTACGACCCGGACGGCGTCGGCGGCACTCACGTGATGTATGTGCTGCACCATGCCGACACGCCGAAGCTGTACGCCGGCCTGCCGGACCAGCCGGTGATCAGCCCGCTGGTGGGGTTGTGGAAGGGCTTCACCAAGCCGCTGGCGCTGCTGGCCATGGGCGCGGCGGTGCTGGCCGGGTTCTTCCACTATGTGCGGGTCGGGCCACAGCGGGTGGAGGAGGACGAACACCCGGCACCTGCGGATGAAAGCGTGCACCAGGTGGACCCGTCGGTCCATGTCTATGATCCGACCAAGCCCGGCGGGCAAGGGGAGCAGCGACCATGAACGACAACAAACCCATCCTGCGCTACAACGCCAACGAGCGCAGCAACCACTGGGTCGTCGCGATCCTGTTCGTCCTGGCTGGCCTGTCGGGGCTGGCGCTGTTCCATCCGGCGCTGTTCTGGCTCAGCAACCTGTTCGGCGGTGGGCCGTGGACACGCATCCTGCACCCCTTCATCGGGGTGGCGATGTTCGTGTTCTTCCTCGGCCTGGTGCTGCGTTTCTGGCGGGCCAACTTCATCACTGCCAACGACCGCCTGTGGCTGCGCCGCGTGGACCGGGTGATGCTCAACAAGGAGGAGGGTGTGCCACCGATCGGCAAGTACAACGCCGGGCAGAAGCTGTTGTTCTGGACCCTGCTGGTGTGCATGCTGGTTCTGCTGGTCAGCGGCGTGGTGATCTGGCGCGCATACTTCAGCCATTTGTTCGGCATCGAGGTCATTCGCCTGTCCGCTCTGCTCCACGCCCTGGCGGCGTTCGTGCTGATCCTCAGCATCATCGTGCACATCTACGCCGGCATCTGGATCAAGGGCTCGATCGGCGCCATGCTGCATGGCTGGGTCAGCCGCGCCTGGGCGCGCAAGCACCATGAGTTGTGGTACCGCGAAGTGACCGGTGACAAGACGCCGGGCAATCACGGACGAAAAGAAGGATGAGCGCTTGAGCACGATACTCGAACCCGGGCAGATCGAAGCGTCGGCAGTGATGCCGCCGTTTCTGCACCTGCCCCCTGCCAACCTGTTCGAACTGCGCGCCGCGCGCCTGGAGCAACTGGCCGAGGGCAATGCCCTTGGCGAATACCTGAAGCTGGTGGCTCGTTTGTGCCGTATCCAGCAGCAGCTTGTGGATAACCCGCCCGCTGGCATGCCGGTGGCCGAGGAGCGTCAGCGCCTGTGCATAAGTCATGGTTTGCCGCCATTGGCGGCGGACAGCCTGGTGCGTGAGGGGCCGTGGCTGGTCTGGTTGCAGGCCTTGCTTGAGCACCTCGACGCGGACACCAGCGGTCCGTTGGGGGAGGCGCTGCAAGCCCTGCGCAGCAGTGACGACCATCAACGCAAGGGTTGGGGCATCGCCTTGCTCGCCGGCCAGTACGATGCCGTGCCTGCGGCACTGGTGCCGTTCATTGGGGCGGCCTTGCAGGCGGCCTGGTCCAGCTGGTTGCTGGCGCTGCCCGCGCCAGAGCTCAAGCCCGCCGGCAGCCTGGCCCAGTGCCCGGCCTGCGGTTCGCCGGCGATGGCTGGGGTGGTGCGCAACCGCGGCAAGCACAATGGCCTGCGCTACCTGGCTTGTTCGCTGTGTGCCTGCGAATGGCATGTGGTGCGGGTCAAATGCGTGTACTGCGAGTCGAGCAAGGACCTGCGCTATACCAGCCTTGACGATGACCGCCATGCGCCGGGCAAGGCGCCGCTACGGGCAGAGTGCTGCCCGGAGTGCGAGAGCTACCTGAAGCAGAACTACCTGGAAAACGATGCGGCGGCCGAGCCGCTGGCCGATGACCTGGCCAGCCTGGCACTGGACATTCGCCTGGACGAGGAGGGCTTCCATCGGTTGGCACCGAACCTGATGCTCGCACCGGGTAGTGGGTGAGGGTCTACACTGCAGTACCGAGTCGCCCTTTTCGCGGGCACGCCCGCTCCCACAAGGACCTGTGCAGGCCTCGAGACCTGTGGAGAACCCTGTGGGAGTGGGCAGGTCGAACCGCCGCGAAGAGGCCAGTACAGACAACGGATCAGTCCAAGGTAGTACCGCATGTCCTCCAGCCTAGCCAGCGACACCCCACGCCTTCCCTCCATCGACACCCTTTTGCGCCACTTGGCCTGCCTCCCGCTGATCGACCGCCACGGTCGCGACGCGGTCCTCACCACCCTGCGGCAACTGCTCGACGACCTGCGCGACCCCGCCCGCACCGGCCAGCTCAGCGCTGCCGAACTGGCCGCTGAAGTCCTGCTGGGCCGCACTGGCGAACGTTTGGCCACCCAGCAACGCAGCCAGGTCCGCCGTGTGTTCAACCTCACCGGCACCGTGTTGCACACCAACCTCGGCCGCGCCTTGTTGCCAGAGGAGGCCATCGAGGCCATGCAGACCGCCGCCCGCTACCCGCTCAACCTGGAATTCGACCTGGCCACCGGCAAGCGCGGCGACCGTGACGACCTGATCGAAGGCCTGATCCGCGAGCTGACCGGCGCCGAAGCCGTCACCGTGGTCAACAACAACGCCGCCGCCGTGCTGCTGGCGCTCAACAGCCTGGGCGCGCGCAAGGAGGGGATCATCTCCCGCGGTGAACTGATCGAGATCGGCGGTGCCTTCCGCATCCCCGACATCATGGCTCGCGCCGGCGTGAAGCTGCACGAAGTCGGCACCACCAACCGCACCCACGCCCGTGACTACGAGGCCGCCATCAGCCCACGTACCGGCCTGCTGATGCGGGTGCATTGCAGCAACTACAGCATCCAGGGCTTCACTACCCAGGTGCCCACCGGCGAGCTGGCGCGCATCGCCCACCAACATGACCTGCCGCTGCTTGAAGACCTTGGCAGCGGCAGCCTGCTTGACCTTACCCGCTGGGGCCTGCCCGCCGAGCCGACCGTGCGCCAGGCCCTGGCTGACGGTGCCGATATCGTCACCTTCAGCGGCGACAAACTGCTGGGCGGGCCGCAAGCCGGAATCATCGTCGGGCGCAAGGAGCTGATCGCCAGGATCAAGAAGAACCCGCTCAAGCGCGCGCTGCGGGTCGACAAGATCACCCTGGCCGCACTCGAAGCGGTGCTGGCGCTGTACCGCAACCCCGACCGCCTGGCCGAGCGCCTGCCCAGTCTGCGCCTGCTGACCCGCAGCCAGGTAGAAATCCAGTTCCAGGCCGAGCGCCTGGCGCCAGAGCTCAAGGCCCGCCTCGGCGAACAATGGACGGTCAGCGTGGAACCGGCGTTGGGCATGATTGGCAGTGGCAGCCAACCGGTGGCCCGCCTGCCAAGCGCGGCATTGTGCCTGCGCCCGCAGGTGTCGAAGAAGCTGCGCGGGCGCAGCCTGCATGTGCTGGAGCGCGCCTTGCGCGGTCTGCCCGTGCCAGTGCTCGGCCGAATCGACGATGACGCCCTGTGGCTGGACCTGCGGCAACTGGATGACGAGGCCCAGTGGCTGGCGCAGTTGCCCGCCCTGCAATTGGGGCCGGTACAGTGATCGTTGGTACCGCCGGCCACATCGACCATGGCAAGACCGCACTGCTCCAGGCCCTGACCGGCCAGGCCGGTGACCATCGCCAGGAGGAGCGCACCCGTGGCATGACCATCGACCTTGGCTACCGCTATGCGGCGTTGACCGAGGGGGCAGCGCTGACCGGCTTCATCGATGTACCGGGCCATGAGCGCTTTATTCACAACATGCTGGCCGGCGCCCACGGCATCGACCTGGTGCTGTTGGTGGTGGCGGCCGACGACGGGGTGATGCCACAAACCCGAGAGCACCTGGCGATCATCGAGCTGCTGGGCATCCCTCAGGCCCTGGTGGCGATCAGCAAATGTGACCGGGTAGAGCCGGCCCGCCTGGTCGAAGTGCAGGCACAGGTCAGCGAGCTTCTGGCGCCGGGCCCATATGCTGGTGCACGGCAGTTTCCGTTGTCGAGTGTGACCGGCGAAGGTATCGATGCCCTGCGCCAGGCCGTGCTGGCCGCGCAACAGCGCGTGCGCCAGCGCAGCGTGCGTGGTGGTTTCCGTCTGGCCGTCGACCGCGCCTTCGCCGTTACCGGTGCGGGTGTGGTGGTCACGGGCACGGCGCTGGCTGGGCGGGTCAGTGCCGGCGACACCTTGTTGCTGGGCAAGGCCGGCAAACCGGTGCGGGTGCGTGGCCTGCATGCGCAGAACCAGGCCGCGCTGGTGGCCGAGGCGGGCCAGCGGGTGGCACTGAACATCGCTGCCGAACGGCTGGCGGTGGAGCAGGTGCGCCGAGGTGACTGGCTGGTGCCAGAGTGGCTGCACGCCCCCAGCGTGCGGGTGGATATCGAGCTGAACCTGTTGCCGGGCGAGACCCGTACCTTCGAACATTTCAGCGCTGTGCACGTGCACCTCGGCACCCAGGACGTAACCGCCCGGGTGGCCTTGCTCGAAGGTGAAACCCTGGCGGCGGGCCAGCGCATGTTCGCCCAGTTGCTGCTCAACGCGCCGCTGCAGGCGGTACACGGCGACCGTCTGGTACTGCGCGACCAGCGTGCCCAGCGCACCCTGGGGGGCGGCAAGGTGCTCGACCCGTTCGCGCCAAGCCGTCAGCGTCGCAGCGATGAGCGCCTGCGCCAATTGCAGGTGCTGCGTGATGCCGAGGACCTGGAGCAGGCCTTGCCGGCACTGCTTGCCAGCGCACCAGGGGGTATCGACCCACAGCGTCTGGAGCGGCAGTTCAATCGCCTGCGCGAAACCTGGCAGTTGCCGGAAGACGTGCTGGTGGTGGCCACGCGGCAGGGCCAACTGCTGTTTGCCAGTGCCCGGTGGCAGGCGCTCAAGCGGCAGGTGCTGGAGCAGCTGGCGCGGTTCCATGAACAGGAGCCCGACCAGCTCGGCCCGGACCGCGACCGCCTGCGCCGCTTTGCTGCCTTGCCGCTGGAGCGGCCCGTTTTTGTCAGCCTGCTGGATGAGTTGCTCGAGGACGGCGCCATTGCCAGCAGCGGGCCTTGGCTGCACCTGCCCGATCACAAGGTGCAGCTGAGCGAAGCCGACAGTGCGTTATGGGCAAATCTGCAACCGAAGTTGCTGGCGGGGCAATACGATCCGCCCTGGGTCAGGACGCTGGCGAGCGAGGAAAATTGTGCCGAAGCCGATGTGCGCCTGTTGCTGCGCAAGCTGGCCCGGTTGGGCATGGTGCACCAGGTGGTGCGCGACCTGTTCTACCCCGAGGCGACGCTACAGCGCATGGCAGAGCTGCTGCTGGGGCAGGCCAGTGAAACGCCGATAGTGCAGGTTGCCGCGTTTCGCGATATGTTGGGCATCGGTCGCAAGCGCAGTGTGCAGATTCTGGAGTACTTCGACCGCATCGGCCTGACCCGGAGGGTGGCCGATCAGCGTCACATTCGCGCCGACAGCGCCCTGGCCCAGCAGCAGGCCAGGCACTGAGTTCAAGGAAGGCAATCGCGCCCGGTG
Source organism: Pseudomonas sp. B14(2017) (assembly GCF_002113255.1). Classification (NCBI taxonomy): domain Bacteria; kingdom Pseudomonadati; phylum Pseudomonadota; class Gammaproteobacteria; order Pseudomonadales; family Pseudomonadaceae; genus Pseudomonas; species Pseudomonas sp. B14(2017). The sequence goes on along the minus strand of NZ_NEJY01000019.1, from coordinate 105,623 downwards.
GCGCGGCCGGGCTTCAAACCCGGTTGGGGACGGCAGCCGTTCCCGGGCAGGTTCGACTCCCGCTGCCTTCCGCCATTTTCTTTTGCCTGTCAGGGCCCTATCGCCGGCAAGCCAGCTCCCACAGGTACTCCACAGGCCTCAGGCCTTGTGTTATCCCTGTGGGAGCTGGCTTGCCGGCGATAGGGCCAGACCAGGCAACACTCAGGCCCGTTCCCCACACAGATCCAGGGCAAACCACCGCTCCGCCGTGTCGACATCCAGCCCGGCCCCCAGCAACGCAACCATCTTGGCCAGCGCCGCCTCCCGGGTCATGCCACCGCCACTGACCAGCCCGGCCCCGCGCAAGCGGTTACCCGCCGCATAGGTGTCGAACACCACCGACCCCTCTGGGCACTGGCTGATAGCCGCCAGCATCACGCCCCGCTGGCGTGCCGCGCTCAGCACATCCAGCAACGCCTGGTCATCCGACGGCCCGGTACCGCTGCCGTAGCACTCCAGCAGCAACCCCTGCACGCCGCTGCCCAGCAGTGCCTGCAAGTGCCCGGCCTGCAGGCCCGGGAACACCGGCACTACCGCCAGGTTGACCGGCTGGCGCGGGTGCTTGTAGCCAAGTTCGGCTGGGATCGCCGTGGCGCGCTCACTGTCACGATGACGCGGCAGCGCGGCAAAGGCATCGAACGCCTCGCTGCGCAGCTTCGACGCCCGGCAGCCATGCAGCAGCTGCCCATGGAAGTACAGCTGCACGCCATCTTCCAGCCCCTGTTCGAACTGGCGCAGTGCGCCGCACAGGTTGTCCCAGGCGTCGCTGTCCGCGCTACCCGCCGGCAGCATCGAGCCGGTCAGCAGCACCGGCACCGGCAGGCCCAGCAGCAGGAACGACAATGCCGCGGCGCTGTAGGCCAGGCTGTCGGTGCCATGCAGCACCAACACGCCATCATGGCCAGCCACCTCTACCGCTGCGACGATGGCATCGCGCATCGCCAGCCAGTTGTGCTGTTGCATGTTGGCGCTGTCGAGCAGCGGGTTCAGTTCCTGCAGGGTCCATTGCACCTGGGGCGCATCGGCCAACTGGGCGAAGTGTTCACGCATCCGCGCTTCGAAACCACCGGCCGGCGCCAGGCCTTCCGGTGTTTCGAGCATGCCGATGGTGCCACCGGTATAGAGAACGAGAAGATTCTTTACTGCACGCATGGAAAGCATCCGTAGCGATGAGCGGAGAAAGAAAAGCCGCCCGCGGACGGGGCGGCTGGGCAGGAGAGGATATCAGCGCTGCGTCTGAGCTTGGCCGACTGCTTTGTCAGTGGCTGTTTCCGCCTGCGGATTGGCAGGCCAGGCATTGCGGTCCAGGTCCAGGTCGGTGAACTTGGCCGAGTCGAACACTGGCTGGTCGACGCCCGCCTTGCGCTGGTCGTCGTAGTCGCGCATCACCCGCAGGCCGACCTTGAACAGCAGGGCCAGGGCCACCAGGTTGACGAAGGCCAGGCAGGTCATGGTGATGTCGGCGAAGGCGAACACGGTCGACAGGTCCTGCATCGAACCCCATACCACCAGCGCCAGCACCAGACCACGGAACACCATCAGTACCACGCGGTTGCGGCTGAGGAACTGCAGGCTGTTCTCGCCCAGGTAGTAGTTGTAGAGGATGCAGGTGAAGACGAACAGCGACAGCGCCACGCTGACGAACACGCGGCCCCAGTCACCGACCACGGCGGCCAGCGAGTTCTGGGTCAGGACGATGCCGTCACCTTCGAAGCCCGGGGTGTAGAAGCCCGACAACAGGATCAGCAACGCGGTGCAGGTGCAGATCACGAAGGTGTCGAGGAACACGCTGAATGCCTGGACAACGCCCTGCGCACCCGGGTGTTTCACGGCGGCCACGGCGGCGACGTTCGGCGCACTGCCCAGGCCCGCTTCGTTGGCGAACACACCACGCTTCACGCCCATGACGATGGCGCTGCCGAGCAGGCCGCCGAATGCCGGGTCGAGGCCGAAGGCGCTCTTGAAGATGGTTTCCAGCATGGCTGGCACGTGCTCGATCTGGGTACCGATCACGTACAGGGTCACGCCGATGTAGGCCAGGGTCTTGACCGGTACCAGCAGGTCGGACACCGCAGCGATGCGCTTGATGCCGCCAATGAAGGTGATGGCCAGCAGCACGGCGAGGACGATGCCGGTGTGCTTGGGGTCGAAGGCAAAGGCGTTCTGCAGCGAGTGGGTCACGGTGTACGACTGCAGGCCGATGAAGGCGAAGCCGTAGGTGACCAGCAGCAGGATCGAGAACACGATGGCCATGCTTTTCAGCTTGAGACCGTGCTGGATGTAGTAGGCCGGGCCACCACGGTACAGGCCGTCGCCATCGGCGCGCTTGTAGACCTGGGCCAGGGTGCATTCGAAGAAGCTGCTGGACATGCCCACCAGTGCGGTGACCCACATCCAGAACACCGCGCCTGGGCCGCCCAGGGTCACGGCGATACCGACACCGGCGATGTTACCGGCGCCCACGCGGCCGGCCAGGCTCAGCATCAGGGCCTGGAACGAGCTCAGCTGGCCTGCCTGGCCACGCAGCGATTCTTTGAACACACCGAACATGTGGCCAAAATGGCGGAACTGGACGAACCGGGAACGGATGGTGAAGTAGCTACCCAGCCCTACGATCAGCACAATGAGAAGTTTCCCCGAGAGGAAATCGTTGAGTACTTCGAGCATTGGAAAATGACCTCGATTCTTATTGTTCGTGTGGAAAGATCAGCGGACGGCAGGCGCACCGCTTCGTGGGGCGCATGGTTGGCTATGACAAGAGCGGTTACAATTTCGCGGGTTGCTCTGATTTGGTGCAACTTGATGCTACAATTGCGCCATTCGCGTCACCTGAGTCCCGAGTCATGAGCGATCATTTCGCTACCAACCTCAAACTGGCCTGCAGCCACTACCGCTCTATCTCCGAAGTTTGCCGCCAGCTGTCGATCAACCGCGCGCAGTTCAACAAGTACCTGAGCGGGCAGAGCCGCCCGACGGCCTACAACCTCAAGCGCATCGGCGATTTCTTCGGAGTCGAAGATTACGAATTGCATTTGCCACCCGAGCAGTTCAGCCGCCTGATCGGTGCTCGCGTGTCGACCCCGGCCGAGCAGCCTGGCGACCCGATCAGTGATCTGTTCCGTCCGTTGCACGCCCATGCGGGGAACCTGTCGCGCTATTGCGGTTATTACCTGGAATATTCCAACTGCATGTCGGTTCCGGGCACGGTCCTGGTGTCATTGGTTCACCTGTGGGAGGAGCGCGGGCAGTTCCTTTTCGAACGCCAGGAACGCCAGGAGCGTTCCAGCGCCACCAACCCCCATGCCGAGGTGCGTTGTCGCTATCTGGGAGCGGCGTTCCAGTTGCAGGACCGGATGTTCCTGGTCGATTACGAGTCGCTGACGTTCAACGAGATGAGCCAGACTATCCTCATCCCCAGTTTCAAAAGCCGCATTACCCGCCTCAACGGCCTGAAGGCCGGCGTATCCAGCGGAGACCGGCGCAACCCGGCCTGCACTCGGGTTGTGTGGGACTACCTGGGAGAGGAGATCAATCGCATCAATGTCTACCGGCAGGTAAAACTGTACCAGCCGGATGATCCCCGCATAGATGACGATGTGCGTGAGCGCCTCAGCGTGGGGCCGCTGCGTAACAGTCTGTTCGAAATCGAGTGATGCTTTTTTCAGAGAACAAGTTGATGTAACCACTCGCCAACAGGGTTGCCTGGGTCGAGCAGCAACTTGATTGCCATGATGCAGCAAACACAGACCAGCAATGGCTTGATCAGCCGTGGGCCAAAGTGCACTGCGCAGCGTGCGCCCAATTGAGCCCCCACAAAAGCCGCGAACGCCATTGCCAGCGCCAGTGGCCAGATGATCGCCCCGCTGAGTGAAAAGACTGACAATGCGCCCAGGTTACAGGCTGCGTTCAAAAGCTTGCTGGTGCACACGGCTTGTATCAAGTGCTGGCCCAGGAGGATCACGCAGGCCAGCATGAAAAACGAGCCGACACCAGGGCCGAAGATACCGTCATAAAAGCCAATGATCGGTGCAACCGTCAGGCAGAACAGGCTGGTCGATACCTTTGCCTTGCGCGCTTGTTCATTCGGCTTTGGGCTGAAGGCAAAGTAAGCGGCTATCAGAATCAGCAGTGGTGGGACGCACGCCTGCAGAACGCTTTTGGGCACGTAAGTTATCGACAAGGCACCCAACGCCCCTCCGATAAAAGACATGACAGCCATTGGACTGCCTCGTCTCCAGTCGATCATGCCTTTGCGGGCGAAGGCGCATGTAGCCGAAACCGTAGCCGAAGCCGCCTGGAACTTGTTGGTGGCAATTGCCGCCAAGGGTTCGATACCGGCAATGAACAACACCGGGAGCGTGATCAGGCCGCCACCACCGGCGATGGCATCGAAAAAGCCGGCCATCAGTGCCACCAGTGCGAGTGTCAGAACAAGCGTTACGTCGAATTCGATCATGGGGTGTTTTCCTGTGATCAGCCACGCACGAGCAGTGGGTCTTCAGCGAGCACCAACGGTACTGCGAAGGGGGAGTATCCGAATTGACGGATGAGCAGCCGCCGGTTGTCCTGGACCATGTCGCGGCCGTGCAAGGCTCGGCTGTTGTTGATCAACAGTGCGCTGTCAGGCTGCAGGACAAACGCCAGTGGTCGTGCGTTATCCAGTGCTTTCTGAAAGGCGTCGAAAGCGCGCGCCGCTGCGCTGCAGGCGCGTTCATTCAGGCTGAAGCGATAGCTGTTGTAACGAACAGAGAAACCACCATTGGGCTCGAATTGCAGCATTGAAACTGCTTTGCCTGCATTGCCTTGTCCGTGAGCGAAGCAGTCACTGCGGGTGAAGTCGAAGGACGTTGAAGTCAGCGCAAGTGTGTCCAGGCTACCCAGGCGTTCGATGATTTCCCGGAGCGGGAAGACATTCGTAGGTTCATTGGCGGGGTTCCAGCGCGCAGTCAGAATCAGTGCAGAGGGGGCAGGGGAGTTGGCATTGGTGGAAATTGTCGAGCAGTTGTAGGGCGCTTCAGTGTGCGGCCCCAAGCGCAAGCCCGCATGGGAGCTGGTTTCAACTTCCAGGCAGGGATTTTCGTCGAGCCGCGGGATGCGGCCACCGCCCTTGAAGTTGCCGACCAGGCGAACCTGTTTACCATCGTTGTCTATATCGAAGGCGAAACTGCGGTAGCGCACGAGCTCCAGCAGCAGTTGATTGCGGGAGGCAAGGTATTGGCAGCGAGGGTTTTGCGCCAGGGCGGAAATGTCGGGCAGGTACTCTGGTATTGGCTCGTTGGCACAAGGCATCTGCCTGTACATCAAGGCAGATAGCTGGCCTTCACTGAAGCGTTGTAACAGTGCACGCTGTTCCTCACTCAAGGCTTGCTCGAGTTGATCGGCGAATATACGAGCCTGAAGTGCTACTCCTTTGGTCTCCGGGCCACCCAAGTCAGCAATGGTCTGGCTTGCAAAGGTTATGGCCTTGCTTTGCTCCGGGCTGAAATCCAGGTATGCAACTTCCGAACGAGGCATTGAACGTTCCCTGTACTTGTTTTTGTGAAGCTCCCCGGTTGGCAAGTGGGGGAGTCAACTATTCAATGCGGTTGTGCTGCGGCATGGAAGTCAGCTCGTTCCTGGTATGTCGTAGGAGAATTCTGCCTATGGTGGTATTGAACTGTGGAACTTTGGAATCAATACCGCCTGTGGCATCGAACGGGTCCGGTGTTGGACTTCCCGGGCAGGAAACCGCAAAATGACCCCTTTCCTTCAATCAACCTCTCCGGATCTGCTGACTCTATGCGTATGCGCCTAATGCTGTTGGGTGGTGGCAATGCCCTCGGGCAAGCGCTGATTCGTCTTGGGGCCGAGGAGGACATCGCATTCCTGGCGCCGCGCCCGCCCGAGAACGGCTGGACGCCGGCCAGCCTCACCCAGCTGCTCGACGATCATCGTCCCGATGCCCTGGTCAACCTGGCCTATTACTTCGACTGGTTCCAGGCCGAGTCGGTCAGTGAACAGCGCCTGGCCCAGCAGGAGCGAGCTGTGGAGCGGTTGGCGGAACTGTGCCAGCACCACCAGATCACCCTGGTGCAGCCTTCCAGCTACCGCGTGTTCGATGGTTCGCGGGCCACGGCCTATAGCGAAAAGGACGAGCCGGTACCGCTGGGCCTGCGTGGTCAGGCCCTGTGGCGCATCGAGCAGAGCGTGCGCGCGGCTTGCCCGCAGCACGTGCTGTTGCGCTTTGGTTGGCTGCTCGACGAAAGCATCGACGGGGCGCTGGGCCGTTTCCTGACCCGCGCCGAGCTACCACAGGAACTGCTGCTGGCCGATGACCGGCGTGGCAACCCGACGCCGGTCGACGACGCCGCCCGGGTGATCCTGTCGGTGCTCAAGCAACTCGATTGCAGTGCGCCGCTGTGGGGCACCTACCATTACGCCGGCAACGAGGCGACCACGCCGCTGGCGCTTGGCCAGGCGATCCTTACCGAAGCAGGCCAGTACCGCCAGCTGGCCGTGCAGGCGCCGACGCCGCAGGCCCATGCCGCACGGCCGGATGCCAGCGAAGAGCCGCAGCACGCGGTACTGGCCTGCAAGAAAATCCTTCATACCTTCGGCATCAAGCCGCGCGCCTGGCGCGCCGGCCTGCCGCCTCTACTGGACCGGTTCTACCGCCATGGCTGACGCCCCCATCCTGATCACCGGCGGTGCCGGCTTCATTGGCTCCCACCTGTGCGATGCGTTGTTGGACAAAGGCTACGCCGTACGCATTCTCGACGACTTTTCCACAGGCCAGCGGGGCAACCTGCAGGTCGGCCACCCACGGCTGGAACTGATTGAAGGCGATGTCGCCGATGCCGAGCTGGTCACGCAGGTTGCGGCTGGCTGCAGTGCCGTGGTGCACCTGGCAGCGGTGGCCTCGGTGCAGGCCTCGGTCGAGGACCCGGTGCGGACCCACCAGAGCAATTTCATCGGCACCCTCAACGTGTGCGAAGCCATGCGCGTGCATGGGCTGCGCCGGGTGCTGTTCGCCTCCAGTGCGGCGGTGTATGGCAACAATGGTGAAGGTGAGTCGATTGCCGAAGACACCCCCAAGGCGCCGCTGACCCCGTATGCCGTGGACAAGCTGGCCAGTGAGCAGTACCTGGACTTCTACCGTCGCCAGCATGGCCTGGAGCCGGTGGTGTTCCGCTTCTTCAATATCTTCGGGCCGCGCCAGGACCCGTCCTCGCCGTATTCCGGGGTGATCAGCATTTTCTCCGAGCGCGCTGTGAAGGGTTTGCCGATTACGGTGTTCGGTGATGGCGAGCAGACCCGGGACTTCCTCTACGTGGGCGACCTGGTGCAGGTGATGGTGCAGGCGCTGGAGCAGCCGCAGGTCGAGGAGGGGGCGGTGAATATCGGCCTCAACCAGGCCACATCGCTCAACCAGTTGCTGGCAGCGCTTGAGAAGGTGGTGGGTAGCTTGCCGGCGGTCAGCTATGTGGCGGCACGTTCGGGTGACATTCGCCATTCGCGGGCGGATAACCAGCGCTTGTTGGCGCGGTTCGAGTTTCCGCAGGCGACGCCGATGGTCGAGGGCTTGTCGCGGCTTCTGGGCAAGGGCTGAAATGCTTGGGGGCGCTTTGCGCCCCTATCGCCGGCAAGCCAGCTCCCACAAGAGCGAGTACGCGGTCCCTGTGGGAGCAACTGTCTTGTGCTGCCTGTACTGGCCCTATCGCTGGCAAGGCAGCTCCCCAAGTGATAGCCCATGGCTTGAGGTCAATGCGGTCGAGGTGGGAGCTGGCTTGCCGGCGATGGGCTGCGCAGCAGCCCCAGAATCACTCATGCCGCACCACTTTTCGCAGGCAATCCCCTGCCGCCAGCACCCGCCCATCCCGGGCTCGCACCTGCAATGTTTCCAGTGCCTGCCCCGTATCACCATCCACCAACTCCGAACGCACCTCACCCGCCTCGAACAGAAACCGCTCCCCCCACTGCCTCAAGCCAACCACCACCGGGAACACCGATCGCCCTTTCTCGGTCAGCACATACTCCTTGTAGGCACTGCCATCCGACGCCGGCTGCAGCGTCAGCAGCCCGCTTTCCACCAGCCACTTCAGCCGTGAGGCGAGGATGTTCTTCGCCAGCCCCAGGTTCTTCTGGAATTCACTGAAGCGCCGCAGGCCATCGAAGGCGTCGCGCAGGATCATCAGCGCCCAACGGTCTCCCAGCACCTCCAGGGCCCGGGCGACGGGGCATTGCGCATTGTTTTCATCGAGCATGGACAGGGCCTTTCGTGATCATCTGGTTGCAGATTAAAACCACATTTGCTAAATAGCCAGCATGTGGTTTCAATTCGAAACCAGATTGACGAGGCCAGCCCGATGAACCCTGCACTGACACGCTGGATAACCCTGCTGCTGGCCATCACCAGCGCCATGGCCGTGGCGACTGTGTATTTCGCCCAGCCTTTGCTCGAGTCGATGGCCGCTGACCTGGGCGTGGCGCAGCAGCAGATCGGTTGGGTAGTAGGCGCGACCCAGGCGGGCTATGCCCTGGGGTTGTTGCTGATCGTGCCGCTGGGTGACCTGATCGACCGCAAGCGCCTGTTGCTCGGGCAGTTGCTGTTCTCGGCCCTGGCGCTGGTTGGGGTAGGCATGGCGCCCAACTGGGCGCTATTGCTGCTGGCCCTGGCCATCACCGGGCTGATGGCGGTCATGGTGCAGGTGATGGTGGCGCATGCAGCGAGCCTTGCCGCCCCCGGCCAGCAAGGGCAGGCCGTGGGCACCGTCACCAGCGGCGTAGTGCTGGGCATTCTGCTGGCGCGGCTGGTCTCGGGCGGGCTTGCCGACCTGGCTGGCTGGCGCAGCGTGTACCTGATTGCCGCAGGGCTGCTGATGCTGCTGGCCCTGGTGCTGTGGCGCAGCCTGCCCGCGGGGCAACCGGTGTCGCTGCGGTCTGGCTATCGGGCGCTGATCGTTGCCCAGTTCAGGCTGTACCGGCACGACCGGCTGCTGCGTCAGCGCGGGCTGTTCGGCGTGTTGATCTTCGCTGCGTTCAGCGTGCTCTGGAGTGCCATGGTCATGCCCCTGAGTGCCGAGCCACTGGCGCTGAGCCATACCGCGATCGGTCTGTTCGGCCTGGCGGGTGTTGCTGGCACATTGGCGGCAGCGCGCGCCGGTCGCCTGGCCGACCAGGGGCTGGGGGAGCGCACCACCGGAGTAGCGCTGGTTTTGCTGGTGCTGTCATGGCTGCCCACGGCCTTCGTCGGGCATTCACTGATGGCCTTCGGGTTGGGTGTGCTGATGCTGGACTTTGCCGTGCAGGCGGTGCATGTCACCAACCAGAGCCTGCTGCTGGCCGGGCGTGGCGCAATGGCCAGCCGGTTGATCGGTGCCTACATGTGCTGCTATTCGCTTGGCAGTGGAGTGGGGGCAGTGCTGGCGAGCTGGGTGTATGCCCATTGGGGGTGGGCAGCGGTGTGTGGGCTTGGGATGGGCATCAGCGCGGTGGCGCTGGGGTACTGGCTATGGCTGCAACGCGCGAGGGCGGCCGAAGCCGCCCTGCAGTGTTCAGGTCAGAACTTGTAGCCAAGGCCGACCATGTACACCCACGGGTCGACATCGACGTCGACCTTGGTCTTGCTGTAGCCCAGTGCGGACGGGCCATCGACGCTGGCCTTGGTGTCGATGTCGACGTACCAGACCGATGCGTTGACCAGCAAGTTGTCGGTGATCATGTAGTCCATGCCCAGCTGGCCGGCGATGCCGACCGAGTCTTGCAGCTTCAGGTTGCTGAAGCCCTGCTGCTTGCGTGCGCTACTGAGGTCTTCGTCGAAGAACAGGGTGTAGTTGATGCCGACGCCGGCATACGGCTGGAACTTGGAAGTCGGTTCCATCGGGTAGTACTGCAACGACAGGGTCGGTGGCAGCTGCTTGATGTCGGCGAGCTTGCCGTCCAGGCCGCCGCCCAGGCCTTTGACGCCGACGGTGTGCTTGAACGGGGTGGCAGCCAGCAGCTCGAGGCCGATATGGTCGGTGAGCATATAGGCGAAGGTCAGGCCCAGTTGGGTGTCGCTGTCCAGAGTCGCCTTGGTGCCCGAGACTTTGTTGCCGTCGAATTTCAGGTCGCCGCTGCTTTCGTTGGGAGCTGTGGTAATGGCACCTGCGCGGACGATGATATCGCCTGCCTGGTGGGCGTGGGCGACAGGGGCAGCGAGCGCCAGGGCCGCGAGGGCGGCGCTGAGCAAGGACTTGTTCATGGAAGCTCCCAGAGGACGTGAGTAATCGAGTAGTCCAATGGTACGGATGCCGTTAAACAGAAAGTTTGACCCAGCTCAAAGAAGCGTCGTCACGAATTCGAAACAGTTCTCATCTCAGCTCATAAGCGTATATTTTCTCGGCTTCCATCTGGTAGCCGGCATCGGCCAGTTCGCTGCTGGAGGCTCTAACCTGCAGCTTTCCCTCGATCCAGTAGGGCTGGTAGAGGTCTTCTACGCGCACGCCCATTTCGCTGAAGATGTGCACGATCTGGTTCGAGGGTGGTGGTGGCACGTGGATGCACGCGCCGTAATAGGGGACCAGCAGGAATTCGGTGGTGCGGCCTTCTTCGCTCACCTCCAGCGGCACGATGTAGCCGGGCAGTTTGATCTGCTGGCCGTCGAGGCTTTTTACCACCGGGGCGTCGGGTGCCTGCTGGCGCGCCGGTGGGGCGGACTCGGCGGACAGGGCGTTGCTGAGCTGCGACATGTCGTGCAGCGGCGCCAGTTGGGGCGGGATGACCGGGGCGCCTTCGGGGATGAGGGCGGGCCAGTCAAGTTCGCGGGGTTCCGAGGCCCACAGCGGCATCGCTACTGTCAGCAGCAGGATCAGCAGCGTATGCAGTGCTGGCCTCTTCGCGGGCATGCCCGCTCCCACAGGGTTCACCACAGGCTTCGAACCTTGTGAAAGCCCTGTGGGAGCGGGCGCGCCCGCGAAGAAGGCGGTGAGGTTTCCGATCATTACTCGCACTCAGAGGTGAATGGACAAGCCATCGGCCAACGACTGCCGATAGGCCCGCCACGCCGGTACGCTGCCCATCAACAGCGCAGCTCCCAGGATGATAGCCAGCAACGTCCATTCATGAGCGCTCGGCATGGCCAGCGGCAAATACAAACCATAGTTGGCTTGCACATACCCCTGCGCCAGGGCGATTCCCGCATACAGCAAGCCAAGCCCGGCAGCGATCCCGACCGCCGCCAGCGACAGTGCCTCCAGCACCAGAAGCCCTGCGATATGCCACGGCCTGGCGCCAACCGAGCGCAATATCGCCATCTCCCTGCGGCGTTCATTGAGGCTGGTGAGAATCGCCGTAAGCATGCCGATCAGGCCGGTCAGCACCACGAACAGCGACACCACGAACAACGCCTGCTCCGCGGTGCCCATCAGGCTCCACAGCTCCTGCAGGGCTACCCCGGGCAGGATCGCCAGCAACGGCTCGCTGCGGTATTCATTGATCTCCCGCTGCAGGCTGAATGTCGCGATCTTGCTGTTCAGGCCGAGCATGAACGCAGTGATGGCGGCAGGCTGCAGGTCCATGGTCCGTGCCTGCTCGGCGCTGATACGCCCGGCGCCACGGGCCGGCACGCCGTTGTGCCAGTCGATGTGGATGGCTTCCATGCCGCCCAGGCTGATATGCAGCGTGCGGTCGACCGGCGTACCGGTGCGCTTGAGCACACCGACCACGGTGAATGGCTTGTCGTCGTGCTTGACCAGGCTGATCGCGGCGACACCATGTGCCAGCACCAGCTTGTCGCCCAGCTTGTAGTGCAACGCCTCGGCCACTTCGGCACCCAGCACCACCTCGAACGGATCATCGGCAAACGCGCGGCCCTGGCTCAATTCCAGGTGCTGGCGGCGGCCGTACTGGTAACGGCTGAAGTAGTCGCCGGTAGTGCCCATCACTCGATAACCACGGTGCGAGTCGCCCAGCGAGATGGGGATGGCCCATTTCACCCGCGGGTCCTTGGCGTAGTGCTCATAGCTGTCCCAACGGATGTTGTTGGTGGCGTTGCCGATGCGGAACACCGAATACAGCAGCAGGTTCACCGAGCCGGAGCGGGCGCCGACGATCAGGTCGGTACCGCTGATGGTGCTGGCGAAACTGGCCCGGGCTTCGGTACGGACCCGTTCAACGGCCAGCAGCAGGCACACCGACAGGGCGATGGCGAAGGCGGTGAGGAATGCGGTGAAGCGGCGGTTGGCCAGGCTGGCCAGGGCAAGGCGGAGCAGGTACATCAGGCCTCCCGGGGCTTGGCGGCACGGTTGAGTTCGGCCAGCGACAGGTGGCGGTCGAACAGCGGCGCCAGGCCCTGGTCGTGGCTGACGAACAGCAGGCTGGCACCGGCGGCGCGGCATTCATCGAACAGCAGGCGGATGAACGCTTCGCGGGTGTCGGCATCCAGCGCCGAGGTCGGTTCGTCGGCGATCACCAGTTCGGGTTGGCCGATCAGTGCGCGGGCGGCAGCGACCCGTTGCTGCTGGCCGATCGACAGGCTGTCGGCGCGGCGGGCGAGCAGGGCGGGGTCGTCCAGGCCCAGGTGGGCCAGCAGCGTGCCGGCTGCCTGGTCGACACTGCCATGGCGCTGCTCGGCGCGGGCCTTGCGGCTGCGCGAGAAGCGGCAGGGCAGCTCGACGTTTTCGCGTACCGAGAGGAACGGCAGCAGGTTGAACTGCTGGAAGATATAACCGGTGTGGTCGACCCGGAAGCGGTCACGGGCGCCTTGGCCCAGGCGGCCGAGGTCCTGGCCGAGCAACTGGATGCGGCCCTGGCCCGGTACGTTCACCCCGCCCAGCAGGCCCAGCAATGTGGTCTTGCCACTGCCGCTGGGGCCCTTGAGAAACAGGGCCTCGCCAGCCTCCAGGCGGAATGCCGGAATATCCAGCAGCGCCGGCTGGCCGGGCCAGGCGAACACCAGGTCATGCAGTTCGATCAACGGCTGGCGCATTCAGAACGCGACCGCGGCCTTGGCCGGTGTGGTTTCCATGCCTTTCTGGCCATTGGGGCCGATCAGTTGAACGTTGATCTTCTGGGTGGCCGGGAAGGCCTTGAACAGCGGAGCGAGGTCCACCTGCATCAGTTTGTCGGGGTTGGCGCAGGTCAGTTGGTAATGGGCGCCGATGTCGCTGTGCTGGTGCTCGTGCTCGTCACCATCGTCGTCGGCTTTCGGGGCATCACTGAACAGCGGGCTTTCCAGTTCCTGCTGGTCTTCCTTGCAGCCAGCGGCAGCGGGCAGGCCGAACAGCTTCAGTGGCTGCTCCAGCTGCTGGCGCACCGCCGCGACCTTGGCCTTGTCGGCGTCGCTGTTGGCGGCGTGTTCGAAGCCGACCAGGTTCATTGCCGGGCTGTCCAGCTCCAGCTCCAGGGTGTTGCCATCGAGCACGGCGTTGAGCTTGGCCACGCCATGCTCGTGGGCGCCGAGGGTGCCGTGGGCGTGGTCGTGATCATGGTCATCATCGTGGGCATGGGCCACGGCCAGGGGCAGCAGGGCGAAGGGCAGGGCGAGCAACAGGCGACGCATGGACGACTCCGGAGCGGGCGGGAAGATTGGGTTATGTTATAACAACTTTTCGGCGTGCTGCCAGCCTGCGTGGCGCAGGTTTCATGTTGGGGTAGGATGGTGGCATTGACTTGGGTTCAGGGAATGCAGCATGAGAATTCGTGGACAGATTGGTGACTGGCCTGTGGATCTGACCATCGAGCTGGCGCCTGAAGAGTGGGCGCAACTGGGGCGGCAGATCGAATTGCCCGCGGTGGCACAGACCGCAACAACGGAAACCGTGGCGACAACTCGTCAGGATGACGGGCAATGGACTGCGGCGCGTGAGGTGTTGCGCCTGGCAGGGCAGATGAGCGGGCCGGAATTGCTGGATCGGCTGGAAGGGCTGGCCGGGAGTACGGCGGCGGGTAAACGGCTGCTGGTGCGCTTGCGGCATAGCAGTGAAGTCAAGGTGGAAAGTGGCGTGGATGCGCCGGTGTATCACTGGGTGGGATAAATCTGTATTGCCTGTGCTGGCCTCGTTCGCGGGCTTGCCCGCTCCCACAGGTATACCACCGGTATTGAATTCAGTGCGTACCCTGTGGGAGCGGGCGTGCCCGCGAACGAGGGCAAAGCCCTCGCAATAGGCCTCAGGTCAGAACATCGCCGCCGACAACTTGCGACGATACACGCCGACCAGCGGGTGATCACCGCCCAGCAGCTCGAACACTTGCAGCAACGCTTTCTGCGGCAGCCCGTTCTCATAGCCACGGTTACGCTGGAACAGCTTCAGCAACCCTTCCAGCGCCGCTTCATACTGCTGGCGCGCCAGCTGCTGGATGCTCAGCTGATAGGCCGCCTCGTCATCCTGAGGGTTCTGTGCCAGGCGGCTTTTCAGGTCGGCCACTTCCGGCAGGCTGGCAGCCTGGCGCAGGAAGGTCAGCTGGGCCTTGGCGCCGGCCAGCGCAGCCTTGTGCTCGTCGGTCTTGACCGCATCCAGCACCACCTGGGCTTCACCCAGCTCCCCGCGCTCGGCCAGGCAACGGGCATACAGGATCAGCGCCTCGGCATTGCTGTTGTCCTCACCCAGCAGTGCCTGCAACAGTGCTTCGGCCTCGGCAAAACGGCTTTCGGCAAACAGCCCCTTGGCCTGCTCCAGCGGCGATGCGCTGGGTGCGGCGGGCAGTTGCACGTGTGGCTCGAGCATGGCGCGGATCGCCGATTCTGGCTGCGCACCGGCAAAGCCGTCCACCGGCTGGCCGTCCTTGAACAGCACCACGGTCGGTAGGCTGCGGATGCCGAACTGGGCAACCACCTGTTGCTCCACGTCACAGTTGATCTTGGCCAGCAGCAGCTCGCCCTGGTAACCCTCTGCGATCTTCGCCAGCAGTGGCATCAGTGCCTTGCACGGCGCGCACCACTCGGCCCAGAAGTCCACCAGCACCGGTTTGTGGAAGGAGTTCTCGATAACCAGTTGCTGGAAGGTGGCATCGGTAGCGTCGAAAATGTAAGGCGTGTCTTGGGTCATCGCGACTCTCGCAAACTCGTGGATAACACCACTATAAGGTGTCGCGGCTGGCGTGGTACAGGCTGACCCGGCGGAATTCGTGCGGCTCGGCCAGGTCCGGCAGGGTCAGCGCTTCCAGCACGCCCAGTTGCTGGTACAGCGGGTGGCTGAAGTCGCGTACCCGCGAGTCGGCCACCAGCGCCTGGCGCCCACGGCCGAGGAAGGCATCCAGCAGCGGCAGGTTGGCGCGGTCGTACAGCACGTCGGCAACCAGGATCAGATCGAAGCGATCGTCTTCGGCGAAGAAATCGCTGCTGTAGCCCAGTTCCACCCCGTTCAGCGCGGCATTCGCGCGGCAGGCATCGAGTGCCAGCGGGTCGAGGTCGCAGGCCACCACTTCCAGCGCACCGGCGCGGGCGGCGGCAATACCGGCGATACCGGAGCCGGCGCCAAAGTCCAGCACGCGCTTGCCGGCTACCCATTCCGGGTGCTCGGCCAGGTAACGGGCCATGGCCAGGCCGCTGGCCCAGCAGAAGCTCCAGTAGGGCGGTTCTTCAAGAATGCGCCGGGTCTCTTCGCTGCTGAAGGCGCGGTCCATGTTCTGGTCGTCGATCAGCCACAGCTTGAGGTCGCAGCCGGGCAGTTCGCTGACGACAAGGCGCGCTTCGCCGATCAGGCCGCTGAGGGCCTGTTGCAGGGGCTGTTGTAGGGAGACTGGCGCCACTTACGGCGCCTTCTCGAAACGCAGCGGGCCGATGGCCTGGGTCTGGGCCTGGGTAATGCGCACCGGCGGCAGGTGCATGATCAGCTGGCCAGAGCTGCTGGCGCGGCCGCGCAGCTCGACCCGGGCACCGGCGGGGAAGGCCTCGGGGTTGAAGCGCAGTTGGTAGGGCAGGGCCTGGCCGGTGCCGGTCAGGTTGCTGCTGGCCAGCAGGCGTTGTGGGCGGTCGCGTTCGTCGATGACCAGCAAGGCCAGCTCCACGTCGGCACCGGCCGGGATTGCCAGCAAGGTGCCGCTCAGCTCGCGCTGGTAGGCCGGCAGCGGGCCCAGCACTGCGGCCGGCTTGGCCGTGCGGGCTGGCGTGGGGGCCGGAGGGGTGTCGGGCTTCGGCCTGTCGCTGCCGCAGGCGGCGAGCAGGGCGGCGCAGCACAGCACGACGAGCGCTCGGTAGTGCATGGGGTAGTCCTTCACGGGCAGATTTCCCATGGATGTTAACCCCTTTGGCTTGTCTTGCCAGTGGGATGCGCTACCATGGCCCTCCCTTTTTTTGTTGCCTGCCACCATGCACTGTCCCTTTTGCGGTGCCAACGACACCAAGGTCATCGACTCTCGCCTCGTCGCCGAGGGCGAGCAGGTGCGTCGCCGCCGCGAATGCGTCGCCTGCGGCGAGCGCTTCACCACCTTCGAAACCGCCGAGCTGGTGCTGCCCCGGCTGATCAAGCAGGACGGCACGCGCCAACCCTTCGACGAAGAAAAACTGCGCGCCGGCATGCAGCGGGCACTGGAAAAACGCCCGGTCAGCGTCGAGCGCCTTGAAGCTGCGCTGGCGCATATCAAGAGCCGCCTGCGTGCCACCGGCGAGCGTGAAGTCAAATCGCTGGTGGTGGGTGAGATGGTCATGGCCGAGCTGCGCAAACTCGACGAAGTGGCCTATATCCGTTTTGCCTCGGTTTACCGCCGCTTCCAGGACCTCGACGAGTTCCGCGAAGAAATCGACCGCCTGGCTCGCGAGCCAGCTAAAGAGTGACCATGCCCAGCCAAGCTGCCATCCTCGACGCCCACTACATGGCCCGCGCGCTGGAGCTGGCGCGCAAGGGCCTGTACACCACCCACCCGAACCCGCGCGTAGGCTGCGTGATCGTGCGCGATGGCGAGGTGGTCGGTGAAGGCTGGCATGTGCGCGCCGGCGAGCCGCATGCCGAAGTGCATGCCCTGCGACAGGCTGGTGAGCGTGCCCGTGGCGCCTGTGCCTATGTCACCCTCGAGCCGTGCAGCCACCATGGCCGTACGCCGCCGTGCGCCGAAGCGCTGGTCAAGGCCGGCGTGGCACGGGTGGTAGCCGCCATGCAGGACCCCAACCCGCAAGTGGCGGGGCAGGGTCTGCGGCGCCTGGCCGAGGCCGGTATCGAAGTGGCCAGCGGCGTGCTCGAGGCCGAGGCCCGCGCACTCAACCCCGGTTTCCTCAAACGCATGGAGCACGGCCTGCCGTTCGTTCGCGCCAAGCTGGCCATGAGCCTGGATGGCCGCACCGCCATGGCCAGTGGCGAAAGCCAGTGGATCACCGGCCCGGCCGCCCGTTCGGCGGTGCAGCGCCTGCGCGCCCGCTCCAGCGTGGTGCTGACCAGCGCCGCCAGCGTGTTGGCCGATAACGCGCGGATGACCGTGCGCGGCACCGAGCTGGGCCTGGACGCCGAAACCACCGCCCTGGCACTCAGCCGCACACCGCTGCGCGTGCTGGTCGATGGCCGCCTGCGCCTGCCGCTGGATGCACCGTTCTTCCAGGCTGGCCCGGCGTTGGTGGTGACCGCTGTCGCAGATGACCCGCGCTATGCCGCTGCCGGCCACGAACTGCTCAGCCTGCCGGGTGACAATGGCCAGGTAGACCTGCCGGCGCTGCTGCAGGCCCTGGCAACCCGTGGCGTCAACGAAATCCTGCTGGAAGCCGGTGCCGGCCTGGTCGGCGCCTTCGCCCGGCAAGGCCTGATCGACGAGTACCAGTTGTTCGTCGCTGGCACTTTCCTCGGTTCCCAGGCCCGCCCGCTGCTGGACTGGCCACTGGACAAGATGAGCGAAGCGCCGCGGCTGAAAATTACCGAAATGCGCGCAGTGGGCGATGACTGGCGGGTCACGGCCATCCCCCTGCCGGCGCCCGGCGTATAATGCCAGGCTTGCCCCGCGCAAACCGTTTTTGAGGAAGACCCCATGTTCACCGGCATCATCGAATCCATCGGCACCATCCGCAGCCTGACCCCCAAGGGTGGCGACGTGCGCGTCTACGTCGAAACCGGCAAGCTCGACCTGGATGACGTCAAGCTCGGCGACAGCATCGCCGTCAACGGCGTGTGCCTGACCGCCGTCGAACTGCCGGGTGACGGCTTCTGGGCCGACGTCAGCGTCGAAACCCTCAAGCGCACCGCCTTCATCGACCTCAAGAGCGGCAGCAAGGTCAACCTTGAAAAAGCCCTGACCCCCACCACCCGGCTGGGCGGGCACCTGGTCAGCGGCCACGTCGACGGGGTCGGCGAAATCATCTCGCGCAGCGATAACGCCCGCGCCATCCAGTTCCGCGTGCGCGCACCGAAGGAACTGGCCAAGTACATCGCCCACAAGGGTTCGATCACCGTCGACGGCACCAGCCTGACGGTCAACGAGGTCAATGGCGCCGAGTTCGAGCTGACCATTGTCCCGCACACCCTGTCCGAAACCATCATGGCCGACTACCGTGCAGGGCGTCGGGTAAACCTTGAGGTCGACCTGCTGGCCCGTTACCTGGAGCGTTTGCTGCTGGGTGACAAGGCCGCCGAACCGAGCAAGGGCAGTGGCATTACCGAAAGCTTCCTGGCCGCCAACGGCTTCTTGAAATCCTGATTGAGAAGGGGGTGCCGCGTGGCGCTCAACAGCATCGAAGAACTGGTCGAAGACATCCGCCAGGGCAAAATGGTCATCCTCATGGATGACGAAGACCGCGAAAACGAGGGCGACATCATCATGGCAGCCGAGTGCTGCCTGCCCGAGCACATCAACTTCATGGCCAAGCACGCCCGTGGCCTGATCTGCATGCCGATGACCCGCGAGCGTTGCGAAACGCTGAAGCTGCCGCTGATGGCGCCGCGCAACGGCTCGGGCTTCGGCACCAAGTTCACCGTGTCGATCGAAGCCGCCGAAGGTGTCACCACCGGCATCTCCGCCGCTGACCGTGCACGCACCGTGCAGGCGGCCGCTGCCAAGGACGCCAAGGCCGAAGACATCGTCAGCCCAGGCCACATCTTCCCGCTGATGGCCCAGCCTGGCGGTACCCTGGCCCGTGCCGGCCACACCGAGGCCGCGTGCGACCTGGCGCGCATGGCCGGTTTCGAGCCGAGCGGCGTGATCTGCGAAGTGATGAACGACGACGGCACCATGTCGCGCCGCGCCGAGCTGGAAGTGTTCGCCGCCGAGCACGGCCTGAAGATCGGCACCATCGCCGACCTGATCCACTACCGCATGATCCACGAGCGCACCGTGCAGCGCGTCTCCGAGCAACCGGTGGAGAGCGAGCTGGGCGAGTTCAACCTGGTCACCTACCGCGACGCGGTGGAAGGCGACGTGCACATGGCCCTGACCCTGGGCAAGATCTGCGCCGAAGAGCCGACCCTGGTGCGCGTGCACAACATGGACCCGCTGCGCGACCTGCTGCTGGTCAAGCAACCGGGCCGCTGGAGCCTGCGCGCCGCCATGGCCGCCGTGGCCGAGGCCGGCAGCGGCGTGGTATTGCTGCTGGGCCACCCGCTGGACGGCGACGTGCTGCTGGCGCACATCCGCGAAAGCGCGGGCGATGCACCCGCCAAGGCACCGACCACCTACAGCACCGTGGGTGCCGGTTCGCAGATCCTGCGTGACCTTGGTGTGCGCAAGATGCGCCTGATGAGTTCGCCGATGAAGTTCAACGCGATATCCGGATTCGATCTGGAAGTTGTAGAATACGTGCCCTCCGAGTGACTTGAGGCGGCAGTGACGCCCTCCAGCTCGAGTCCATACCCCTGTCGAGGCCGCCAGCATGCGGCCTCGCTCTTGAAGATGAGAATATCGGAATGACCCTGAAGACCATCGAAGGTACCTTCATCGCCCCCAAAGGTCGCTATGCTTTGGTGGTTGGCCGCTTCAACAGCTTCGTCGTCGAAAGCCTGGTAAGCGGTGCCGTTGACGCCCTGGTACGCCACGGTGTCAGCGAAAGCGACATCACCATCATCCGTGCCCCGGGTGCATTCGAAATCCCGCTGGTGGCACAGAAGGTCGCCCAGCAAGGCGCCTACGACGCGATCATCGCCCTGGGCGCCGTGATCCGTGGTGGTACCCCGCACTTCGAATACGTGGCGGGCGAATGCACCAAGGGCCTGGCCCAGGTGTCCATGGAGTTCGGTGTTCCGGTGGCCTTCGGCGTACTGACCGTCGACTCCATCGAACAGGCCATCGAGCGTTCCGGCACCAAGGCCGGCAACAAAGGTGCTGAAGCTGCCCTGTCCGCTCTGGAAATGGTCAGCCTGCTGGCGCAGTTGGAGGCCAAGTGATTAGCGACGAAAGCGATCGTTTCAACCCGCGCGATCCAAAACCTGCGGATGCCGGCAAGCCATCGAAGAGCGCCAAGCGCCGCGAAGCCCGCAAGCTCGCGACCCAGGCACTGTACCAGTGGCACATGGCGCAGCATTCGCTGAACGAGATCGAAGCGCAGTTCCGGGTCGATAACGATTTCACCGATGTCGACGGTGCCTATTTCCGCGAGATCCTGCATGGGGTCCCGGCAATCAAGGGCGAAATCGACAAAGCGTTGGTGCCGTGCATGACCATCGCATTGGAAGAGCTCGACCCGGTCGAGCTGGCCGTGCTGCGCCTGTCCACCTGGGAACTGATCAAGCGCGTTGACGTGCCGTACCGCGTAGTGATCAACGAAGGGGTGGAACTGGCCAAGGTCTTCGGCGCCACCGACGGCCACAAGTTCGTCAACGGCGTGCTGGACAAGCTCGCCCCGGCCCTGCGCGAAGCAGAAGTCAAGGCGAACAAGCGCTGATCCTGGCGCTTGCGGACCATGGGTGAGTTCGAGCTGATCAGCCATTACTTCGCCGCCGCGCCCTGTGCGCAAGGCGGTGAAGGCGTGGCCCTGGGCATCGGTGACGACTGCGCCCTGCTGAGCCTTCCCGCCGGCGAGCAACTGGCGGTGTCCACCGACACCCTGGTTGCCGGGGTGCATTTTCCGGCTGTGTGCGACCCCTGGTTGCTCGGCCAGCGCTCGCTGGCCGTGGCGGCCAGCGACCTGGCTGCCATGGGCGCCACCCCCATCGGTTTCACCCTTGCCCTGACCTTGCCCGAGGTCAGCACCGACTGGCTGCAAGCCTATGCCAGCGGCCTCAACCGCATGGCCGGCCACTGCCAGCTGAGCCTGATCGGTGGCGATACCACCCGTGGCCCCCTGAGTATCACCATGACCGTGTTCGGCCGGGTTCCGGCGGGGCAGGCGTTGCGCCGTGGCGGGGCTCGCCCGGGCGACTTGCTGTGCGTGGGCGGTGAGCTGGGCAATGCGGCGGGTGCCTTGCCGCTGGTGCTGGGCCAGCGCCAGGCCGATGCCGCGCTGGCGCAGCCGTTGCTCGACCATTACTGGTCGCCATCGCCACAGTTCGCCCTGGGCCAACTGCTGCGCGGGCGTGCCACCTCGGCGCTGGATATTTCCGACGGCTTGCTGGCCGACTGCGGGCATATCGCCAAGGCCTCCCGTGTGGCGCTCGAGGTGAACCTGGAGCAGGTACCGGTGTCAGCCGCTCTGCAGGGGTTCCTCGGTGCCGAGGCCGCCGTGCAGGCGGCGCTGACCGGTGGCGACGACTATGTGCTGGCGTTCACCTTGCCGCCAGCCGAGCTTTCATCCCTGCAGGCACAAGGCCTGGCTGCGTTCCATGTCATCGGGCGGGTGCTCGAAGGGCAGGGTGTCAGCCTGCGCGACCAGCAGGGCCAGGACATCACCCCGCGGCAACGCGGCTATCAACATTTTAGGGAGACACCGTGACCGATCACCCCAACCAGGTGCCTGCGGAGTTCGTTCCGCCTTCGGTCTGGCGCAACCCGTGGCACTTCATCGCCTTCGGTTTCGGTTCCGGCACCTTGCCCAAGGCGCCGGGCACCTGGGGCTCGCTGGTGGCCATACCGTTCATCCCGCTGTGGCAGATGCTGCCCGACTGGGGCTACTGGCTGTTGCTGGGCGTGAGCATGCTGTTCGGCTTCTGGCTCTGCGGCAAGGTCGCCAATGACCTGCGCGTGCACGACCATGAAGGCATTGTCTGGGACGAGATCGTCGGCATGTGGATAACCCTCTGGCTGGTGCCGGAAGGCTGGCAGTGGCTGCTGGCGGGGTTCCTGATGTTCCGCTTTTTCGACATCCTCAAGCCGTGGCCGATCCGCTGGGTCGACCGCCATGTGCATGGGGGCGTCGGGATCATGCTCGACGATATCCTGGCCGGCGTGTTTGCCTGGCTGGGGATGCAGGTTCTGGTGTGGGCGGTTGCCTGATACAGGGAGCGTGTGAATGGCCATGAGGACGGTGCTGCTGGCAATGCTGCTGAGCTTTGCCCCGTGGGCGGCGGCTGCCGAAGGTATGCCGAAGCAGATCCACCTGGTCAGCGAAGAGTGGCTCGACTACACCAACGCCGACGGTACCGGGGTAGCCTGGGACGTGCTGCGCAAGGTGTTCGAGCCGGCCGGGGTCAAGGTCGTGACCCAGAGCGCGCCTTACAGCCGTGCGATCGGGCTGGTCAAGCGTGGCGAGGCTGACGCCTGGGTAGGCTCGTACAAGGACGAGAACGACGACAACCTGTACCCGCGCTGGCACTTCGACATGGACCACATCTACGCCCTGGGGCTGGTCAGCAAGCCTGTGCCTACCCAGCAGACCATAGGCCATTACCGCCTGGCCTGGGTGCGAGGCTACGACTTCGGCAGCTACCTGCCCAATGTGCATGACTTTCGCGAAGTCCAGCGCCGCGAAGGCATTTTGCCGATGCTCGAGCATGACCGCGTGGACTACTACATCGATGCGCTGACCGAGGTCGACTACGTGCTCGGCCAGACCTCCCAACCCGAGCGTTTCCGCCGCACCCATGTGGCCGAGCTGCCGCTGTACCTGGCCTTTGCCCGCAACGCACAGGCCAAGGCCCTGCGCGACCTGTTCGACAAGCGCATGGCCGAGCTGGTGCGCAGTGGCGAGCTGAAGCCGATCTTCGAGCACTGGCAGCAGCCGTATCCGTTCAGCCCGGATAGCAAACCGCATTGAGGCGCAGAGCACCAAGGCCTGTGCGGTCCCTGTGGGAGCGGGTTTACCCGCGAACACCGGCGAAGCCGGTGCCAGGCGCCGCGTTACCTTCTTCGCGGGTAAACCCGCTCCCACAGAAGCCCGCGTAGGGGGCAGGGTTGATCGATGGCCTAATAAGCATCGAACTTTTCGATCTTAAGCCACGGTATTCAGCCAGCCCACATCCCCCAACCTGCTGATACAATCGGCCCACGAGAAATTTTCAACTTATTCCAGGAGCACAACGTGCCCGTCGTCTTTGTTGCCGCCTCTAAACTCCCGACTCCCTTCGCGACCTTCACCATGCATGGCTTCCTCGACGAAGCCACTGGCCGTGAGCACGTGGTGCTCAGCCTGGGTGACATCGCGGACGGCCAGCCGGTGCTGGGGCGCCTGCACTCCGAGTGCCTGACCGGCGATGCCCTGTTCAGCCAGCGCTGCGACTGCGGCTCGCAGCTGGAAGCCGCGCTGCAGGCCATCGCCCGTGAAGGCCGTGGCGTGCTGCTGTACCTGCGTCAGGAAGGCCGTGGCATCGGCCTGCTGAACAAGATTCGAGCCTACGAGCTGCAGGATGGTGGCGCCGATACCGTCGAGGCCAACGAGCGCCTGGGCTTTGCCGCCGACCAGCGCGACTACGCCATGTGCCTGCCGATGCTGGAGCACCTGGGCGTGAAGTCGCTGCGCCTGATGACCAACAACCCGCGCAAGGTCAAAGCCCTGACCGACATGAACATCGTCGTCGCCGAGCGCGTACCACTGCACACCGGGCACAACCCGCACAACCGCTACTACCTGGCAACCAAGGCCGGCAAGCTGGGCCACATGCTGGGTAACGAGCACCAGGGCGAGGTGCCTCAGGCGTGACCCGCGCCGAGGTCAAGCGGCGCCTGGCGCTGGCCTGGTGGCAGTACCTGGCGGTGGGCCTGGTGCCGCTGCCAGTGATGGCCTGGGCCTTCGGTGGCGGGGATGGGCTGGCCTCGGTGCTGGCCATGCCACTGTTCATTGCCGGCGCGGCGACCATGTTCCTCAGCCTGCCGCGCTTCGGTGCCTACAAGCGCGCCCTCATCGCCACGTCCAAGGTGCTCGGCACTGGCGAAGAGCCTGCCGCCTGGATCGAGCTGGCGCGGGTGCGGCGCCTGGCCATGCTGTATGCCTGCTTCCCGGCCTGGGTCGCCGCCTTGTCGGTGCTGGTCGGCCTCGAGGCGGTGCCGCAGATCCTGCTGGCGTTGTCCACCGCAGTTGTGCTGTACCTCTATCGCATTCCACGCCAGCTCGGCTGATGCGCCTGCTGCCCGGCCTGCTGGCGCTGTTCGTCTGTTCCGCACTGGCCGCCGAACCCCTGCGGGTGGTCAGCCTGGCCCCGTCGATGAGCGAGATCATGCTCGAACTGCAGGCCGATGACCTGCTGGTAGGTGTGCTCGACGGTGGCGAACGGCCGGCGGCGCTGCGCGAGCTGCCCTCGGTGGGGCGCCAGGGGCAGCTGGACCTCGAACGCTTGCTCAGCCTTCGCCCCGACCTGTTGCTGCTGTGGCCGGGCAGTGTGTCGCCGGCCCAACGTGGCCAGCTCAAGCGCCTGGGCATCGCAACGTACAGCGCAGAACCCCATGACATCGACCAGCTGATCGAGCAGATCGAAGCCATCGCCGAACGTATCGGCCGTGCCGAACAGGGCCATCGGTATGCCCAGGCCCTGCGTGACCGGCTGCGGCAGCTGCGCCAGCAGTATCGACGGGACGAGCCCCTGCAGGTGTTCTACCAGGTCTGGGACCGACCGCTGTATACGCTCGGTGGCCGGCAGGTGGTCAGCGATGCCCTGGCCGTTTGCGGCGCGCGTAATGTCTTCGCCGATCTCACCCAGCCGGCGCCGCAGGTAAATGTGGAGTCTGTGCTGCTGCGCAACCCGCAGGTCATTCTGGCAGGTGATGAGGCGCAGCTGGAGAGTTGGAAGGCCTGGCCGCAACTGCGTGCGGTTGCCGATGATCGTTTACTGGTGGTGCCCGACAAAGGCCTGGAGCGGCCTAGTGGGCAGATGATCGAAGCTACGGCGCGCTTGTGTGCGCTGCTCGAGGCTAAAGCACCAACGCCCAGGTGAGGTTCTGCGAGGGCTGCGCCATCGATCGCTGGCAAGCCAGGCTCCCACAGGGATAGCGCATGACTTGAGGCTGGCGCGGTCGAGGTGGGAGCTGGCTTGCCGGCGATTGGGCCGCAAAGCGGCCCCCGGGGATTACAGGCCGAGCCTGGCCATGCGGGCCTTCACCGAAGCCCCGATCCCAGCCGCATCAAGCCCACACTCAGCCAGCATCTGCGCAGGCTTGGCATGCTCGACATAGATGTCCGGCAACCCCAGGTGCAGCAGCGGTTTCACGATCGCCTGGCTGGCCAGGAACTCACCCACAGCCGCACCGGCACCGCCCATGATGGCGTTTTCTTCGATGGTCACCAGCAGCTCATGGCTTGCGGCCAGTTCCAGCACCAGTGCCTCGTCCAGCGGTTTGACGAAGCGCATGTCGACCACGGTAGCGTTGATCTGCTCAGCTACCTGCATGGCCTCGGCCAGTTGCACGCCGAACACCAGCAAGGCGACTTTCTCGCCCTGGCGACGGACCACGCCCTTGCCGATTTCCAGCGGTTCCAGGTCACCACTGATCGGCGCGTTCGGGCCGGTGCCACGCGGGTAGCGCACAGCCGCCGGGCCGTTGTACAGGTGGCCGGTGCTGAGCATCTTGCGCAGCTCGTTCTCGTCGCTTGGGGTCATCACCAGCATGCCCGGGATGCAGCGCAGGTACGACAGATCGTAGCTGCCCGCATGGGTCGGGCCGTCTTCGCCGACCAGGCCGGCGCGGTCGATGGCGAACAGCACGTCGAGGTTCTGTACCGCCACGTCGTGGATCAGCTGGTCGTAGGCGCGCTGCAGGAAGGTAGAGTAGATCGCCACCACCGGCTTGCTGCCCTCGCAAGCCATGCCGGCCGCCAGGGTCACGGCATGCTGCTCGGCGATCGCCACGTCGAAGTAACGCTCCGGGTAGCGCTCGCTGAACTCGACCAGGTCGGAGCCTTCCTTCATCGCCGGGGTAATGCCCACCAGGCGGTTGTCGGCGGCAGCCATGTCGCACAGCCACTGGCCGAACACCGCGGAATATTTCGGGCCGCTGGCTTTCTTCGGTGCGGCGGGTTTGTCGGCCGGCTCCAGCTTGGTGATGGCGTGGTAGCCGATCGGGTCGATCTCGGCCGGGGCGAAGCCCTTGCCCTTCTTGGTCACCACGTGCAGGAACTGCGGGCCCTTGAGGTCACGCATGTTGCGCAGGGTGGCGATCATGGTCGGCAGGTCGTGGCCGTCGATCGGGCCGATGTAGTTCCAGCCCAATTCTTCGAACAGCGTGCCCGGCACCAGCATGCCTTTGGCGTACTCCTCGGTGCGACGGGCGATTTCCCAGGCGCCCGGCAGGCGCGACAGCACTTTCTTGCTGCCTTCGCGCATGCTCGCGTAGGTGCGGCTGGAGAGGATCTTGGCCAGGTAGTTGGACAGGCCGCCGACATTGCGCGAAATCGACATGTCGTTGTCGTTGAGGATCACCAGCATGTCGGCGTTGACTTCCTGGGCGTGGTTCAACGCCTCGAAGGCCATGCCGGCGGTCAGCGCGCCGTCGCCGATTACCGCGATCGACTTGCGGTTGCTGTTCTGCAGGCGGGCGGCAATGGCCATGCCCAGTGCGGCGCTGATCGAGGTGCTGGAGTGGCCGACGCCGAAGGTGTCGTACTCGCTCTCGCTGCGGCGCGGGAAGGCGGCGATGCCGTCCTTCTGGCGCAGGCTGAGCATGCGGTTACGGCGCCCGGTGAGGATCTTGTGCGGGTAGGCCTGGTGGCCCACGTCCCACACCAGCCGGTCGTCGGGGGTGTCGAAGACGTAGTGCAGGGCGATGGTCAGCTCGATGACACCCAGGCCGGCACCAAAATGCCCACCGGTCTGACCCACGGTGTAGAGCAGTTCCTGGCGCAGTTCGTCGGCCAGGGTCTCCAGGTCGGCTTCGGCCAGCCGGCGCAGGCCGGCAGGCGTGTCAGCGCGGTCGAGCAACGGCGTGACCGGGCGTTCGCGGGGGATCTCTTGAAACGTCGTGGGCATCAGGCGAGTCGTTATAGGTGTGTGAAGACGCGGCAGTTTACCCCATTGTAGGAAATACTGCCCATTCAGACGGGTGTAGCATCGGGGCTGCTTTGCAGCCTATCGCCGGGCAAGCCAGCTCCCACAGGTTGTTCACAATGCTCAAGGCCTGTGGGGGCTCTGTGGGAGCTGGCTTGCCGGCGATGGGCCGCACAGCGGCCCCAATCAAATCAGTTGCGACGTTCGACGATGTAGCGTGCCAGCGCTCGCAGCGGCTCGGCCTTGTCGTCGAACCCACTCAGTGCGACCAGCGCCTGGTCGCGCAGTTCGATCGCATAGGCCTTGGCCGCTTCCAGGCCCAGCAGTGCCGGGTAGGTCGGTTTGTCACGGGCGATATCGGCCCCCTGGCGTTTGCCCAGGGTGGCGGTGTCGCTTTCCACGTCGAGGATGTCGTCCTGCACCTGGAACGCCAGGCCGATGGCCTGTGCATAGGTCTGCAGGGCATCCAGTTGCGCCTGTTCGGCGCGGGCGCTGGCCAGGGCGCCGAGGCGCACGCTGGCTTCGATCAGCGCACCGGTCTTGTGCCGGTGCATGAACTCCAGCGCCTGTTGGTCCAGCTTCAGGCCAACCGAGCCCAGGTCGATGGCCTGGCCACCGACCATGCCTGCCGGGCCGGCAGCCTTGGCCAGGGCCTGGACCATGGCCAGGCGAATGCTGTCAGCCTGCGGGCTCAGGCGCGGGTCGAGCAGGGCGCTGAAGGCCAGGCTCTGCAAACCGTCGCCGGCGAGGATCGCGCAGGCTTCATCGAAGGCTTTGTGGGTGGTCGGCTGGCCGCGGCGCAGGTCGTCGTCATCCATGGCCGGCAGGTCGTCATGCACCAGCGAGTACGCGTGGATCAGTTCCACCGCACAGGCTGCGCCGTTGGCCTGTTCGGCCGGGGCGCCCAAGGCTTCGCAGGCCGCGTAGGCCAGCAGCGGACGAACGCGTTTGCCGCCGTTCATCACGCTGTAGCGCATGGCGGCGTAAAGGCGTTCGAGTTCCTTGGTCGGGGCGACGAACAACGGTTCGAGGGCGGCGTCGACCCGCGCCTGGCAGCTGGCCTGGTAGGTGCCGATCATGCTTCCGGCTCCGCGTCGAAGGGCTGTGCTGCCAGTTCGCCATCGCGTTCCAGCAGGATCTGCACCTTCTGTTCGGCCTGGGCCAGGGCGCCCTGGCAATCGCGGGTCAGGGCGATGCCTTGCTCGAAGGCGGCCAGCGACTCTTCCAGCGACAACTCGCCGTTCTCCAGGCGCTCGACCAGTGCTTGCAGGTCTGCGAGGGATTGCTCGAAATCGAGGGAGGCTTTTTTGCGGGCCATGGCGACTGTCTCGGTGGCATTCAGAACGGCGCGACACTAGCAGAGCGGGGCGGGGGGAGCAAACTTCAGGGGCAACGCTGTTGGTTTCAAGGGCCCTTTCGCGGGCTTGCCCGCTCCCACAGGTGCACCACAGGTCTTGAAGACTGTGATGTACCTGTGGGAGCGGGCAAGCCCGCGAATGGCCCCAAGGTGGCCTGTCAGGCTGGCTCTGCTTCCAGCTCCAGCATGGCCTCACGGTACCGCGCCAGTTCCTCGATGGTCAGCACCGGCAGATTGTATTGCCGCGCATACATCGCCACCTGTTCGCCACGGGCCATCGTGCCATCGGGGTTCATCAGTTCGCACAGTACTGCCGCCGGTCGCAATCCGGCCAGGCGTGCCAGGTCTACGGAGCCTTCGGTGTGGCCACGGCGGGTCAGCACCCCGCCATTGCGGGCGCGCAGCGGGAACACATGCCCCGGGCTGACGATATGGCGCTGGTCCGCAGTGGAGCGCAGTGCCGCGCCAATGGTGGTGATGCGGTCCTGGGCGGACACCCCGGTGGTAATGCCTTCCGCCGCCTCGATGGTGACGGTGAAGCCGGTGCCATGGCGGGCCTGGTTGTTCTGCACCATCGGTGCCAGTTGCAGTTCGTCGACGGTGGCCTCGTCCAGGCACAGGCAGACGATGCCGCTGCAATCGCGAATCATCATGGCCATGGTCTGCAGCGAGATGTTCTCGGCGGCGGCGATGATGTCCGCTTCGTCCTCGCGGTCGTCGTCGTCGAGCAGCAGCACAGGGCGCCCGGCCTGGAAGGCGGCGATGGCGGCGCTGACATTGGGGAATTGCGGGTGGTGCTTGGTGGACATGAAACGCTCCTCGTGAATGATCGATGAACGTCTCGGGGCGAACAAAATGCGCGCGCAGGGGCGCCCGGATGGCCCCTGCCTGACGCCTTCTTTCATCCGGACTATGACCGTCGGCTCTGGAGTCTCACCAGATCTGCTGACCCCCGGCATGGCCGGGGCGCTCGCGGGCTCATCTTTCGATTTACCGCCGGTGGGGACTTTCACCCCGCCCTGAAGACCCGCCAAGCATACAGCACATTGCCACCCCGCTGGCAACCCACGGCTCTACGACCTTTGGCGGTACCGCTTGCCCATGGTGCTTTGGCTTATCAGGGTAGCCTAGGTCAGTATCGCGGTTTCTTCCTCAGCCGGCCTGAGTTTAATAGAGATCATTGGCATTTATCAGATCAATTATCAAACACTCAAGTAGGTCACTGAGCCATTTCACTTCGATGACTTCCTTGTTGCTCAGGCCAATGATCCTGTCAAGGCGCTCTCCGTGAGCGGATTTGTTTCTAACGAAGTAAGCATACTTGATGCACAGGATGGCAATGACTTCCTGGCTTTTCGATAAGCCTGCCTTGAGGTGTTTCTCTATATGTGCCTCTACGGCGCCGATGTGCTGGGCTTTGGTGAGCGAATCCTTACGGTAAGACAAAGTCTCTTTGAATACTTGCATGAGTCTTGCGTCTGTGTACCTCAGTACGAAATCTTTGAATGCGCCTGCCTTGCCGTCATGTTCGTAATCGTTGAGGATCAACTGCCTCCAGCGGAGTTTTTGGCGTAGTTCATCTGCCGTTATGTCTCCCAGCAAGGTTCTCGAGCTTTCCGACGCTCGGGCATGATCTAGGAGAAGTGATCTGGTCGTCTGTTGACATTCGAAATCAGTGCTTTTCCTGGCGATAGTTCGATAAAGAGCATTGAATGACTTCCACAGGGAGTCAAACCGGTCATAAATGTCATGTTTGGTTTTCGAACGAGTCAGGTGAGATACAGCCTTAAGAAGACCTGCACCTTTTTCTGATTCTGCGAGGATGGCTTCAAGTCGATCAATCTTGAAGCCAGAAAGGAATCCGCATGTGAGCTTGGCGTGGCTTTTGAAGTCGGTATCTTCGATCTTCTTTACACCGGCTGGGCGGTCGCGATATTGGGTTGATATGGTTATGGAGGTTAGTTCTGGGATTGTCGTTTTTCTGCAGATGTAGAAGAATATGGCTTTAGTGATCTGCCCATACAGTGCGCTTTGGTAGTTGTTGAATACGCCATTCAAATCGATTTTCGAGGCTCGGGTGCAGTTTATCGAGATTTTTCGGTTTGTGATTACCAGTTGGTCTTGATACGAACCGCCGCCGCTGTAATCGATAAACCCAGAAAAAAGTGTTTCTGGCTTTTCGCTGTTTTTCAGGTCTATCTCAATAAGGTAATGGTATCTTTGACGCATCGTTCATCCATGATTCAGAGAGCACATGAATGAACCGTATCAGTAAATCATGAGTGATGGCTATAGGCCATTTCTGGCGGCAAGGCAGTACTTCGCCCAGGCATCATGGTTTCCCTTCATTTCAATGTGTTCAGATCGTCATCGGCTCTACTGTGACATCCCTTCAATCACCCGCTTCAGCGAAGCCGGTAACATCGGCCCATGCCCCAGCCCGTCAATCCGCTCGAACCGTGCCTGCAACCCCGGCACCTTGGCCAGGTCTGCCACCAGCTCCCGCGCCGCCCGTTCTCCATCCCCTTGCACCGGCATGCGCGGGTTAGCCGGCTCCTCACTCCCGCGCATCAGCAACAATCGAGGCCGGCTGCTACCCAAGCGCTGGTCAAGCCCCTGCGCCTCACGCACGATCGCACCGTCATGCCACCACAGCGAAGGGCTGGCCGCCACATAGTCACTGAAAGCCCCAGGCCGGGTGAACAGCGCATGCAGCACGGCCAACCCACCGTAGGAATGCCCCCACAACGTCTGCCGCTGCAGGTCGATCGGTGCCACACCCGCCACTAGCGGCCGCATGCGCTCGCTCAGCAGATCGAGGAACTCGTCCACGCCACCGCTCGGTTGCCCGGTCAACGGGTCCAGTTGCTCAGCCTGACCAGGCAACGCCGGGGTGTAGTCATAGGTACGCCCGACCCGCTCGATCCGCTGATCGGTCTGGTACCCCACGGCCACCAGCAATGGCGCCTGGCCGGCGGCAAGCTTGCCCAGCAGCAGGCTGTCCAGCGCCCCCAGCGCGGCGTTGCCATCGAGCACCCACAGCACCGGGTAACCCGCCGCTGGCGCCGGGCGGTCTGGTTTGCCGACCCACAAGCGGTAATGACGCTGGCCATCGGCCGAGTCCAGGTCGAGCTGGCTGAAGCGGTAGGCCAGGTCCTGGCGCTGCAGCAGCGAGGTATCCATCCTCTGTTGATGCTCGGGCTGCGCCAGGGCAGCAGGGGCCGCAAGGGCCAGTGCCAAAGCCAGCGTCAGGGTCATCTTGCTCATCAGGTGTCTCATCAGGGCTTTGCAAGGAGCGCAAGGCAGAAACGCCAAGATGATAATCAGTCCTGATTGAGCGTAAAGCGCATTAACTTTCTAAACAGTCCCGGGCCATCGGCAAAGTCATGTGCAGGCACAGGCCTGGGTGACCGTTGCTGGCCCACAAGCGACCGCCTTGCAGTTCGATGGCGCGGCGGGCGATGGCCAGGCCCAGGCCGAAGCCCGCGCCGCTGTCGGCCAGCCGCTGGTAGGGCTTGAAGATGCGTTCGAGCTCGGCGTGCGGCACCCCGGGCCCCTGGTCACTCAGGCGCAGGTGCCAGCAGTCGCCCTCCAACCAGCCATCCAGGCTGACCCGGCCCTCGGCCGGCGAGTGGCGGATGGCATTGCGCATCAGGTTTTCCAGGGCTTGGGCCAGGCTGTCCAGGTGGGCTTGCACCACGCAGTCGGTGCCGAGCGAGCAGGGCAGGCGGGCGCGGTCCCAGCCGCTTTCGAAGCAAATGTCCTGGCACAAGGCTTCCCACACCGAAACCATCAATACCGGTTCGGTCGGCAAGCAGGGCTGTTCGGTGTCCATCCAGGCCAGGTCCAGCGTGTTCTCCAGAAGCTTCTGCATGTCGGCGACCTCGCGGTCCAGGCGCTCGCGCAACTGGGCCGGCGGCAAGCCGCTGTCATGGGCGATGCGCAGCCGCGCCAGCGGCGTGCGCAGTTCGTGAGACAGCGTGCGCAGCAACAGGCGCTGCTGCTCCAGGCTCTGGCGCAGGCGCCCGGCCATGTGCTCGAAGGCCTGCGCCAGTTCGCCAAGCTCATCGCGCCGCTCCTGCAGGGGCAGGGCCGGGCTGTCGAGGTCGTCGGCACGCAGGGCGTCGGCGCGGTCGCGCAGGCGGTTCAGTGGCACCACAAGGTGGCGGTACAGCGCCAGAACCAGCAGCAGGGCGAGTAGCGTGGGGGCAACGCCATGGGTGATTACATGGGTCCATGGGGTCAGGCCGGTAGGCAACAGGTGTTCGGGCAGTTGCATTACCAGGCGACCGTGCTCGGGGTGTTGCGGGAACTCGATGCTGACGTAGGGCAGTTCATCCTGCAGGCGCCGGCTCATCGGCCAGTCGAGCTTGCGCATGAAAGTCAGGTGGCTAGCTTCCTCAGCGCTCAGTGGGGTGCTGCCAAGGCTCTGCAGGTGCGGCCCGACCAGCGCCACCCAAGTGCCCTCGGCCTGTTGCAGTTGCCTGCGCCAGGCCTCGGCACTCTCCGCGCCGCCTTGCTCCCATGCCTGTTCGGCTTGCTGTGCAAAGCGCGCCAGGTAGTCCTGGTCGGCTTGGGACAGGAAGTAGGTACTGCGCTCCACCGACAGGCCCCAGGTCCAGATCAGCCAGGTCAGCAACAGGCAGAAGCCAACCTGCAGTACGGCCAGTTTCCATAGCAGGGGATGACGGCGCATCAGGCTTTTTCCGTGTCGACCAGGATGTACCCCTGGCCGCGTACGGCCTGGATCTGCAGGTGCTGGGCATCGATGTCGGCCAGCTTGCGGCGCAGGTTGCACACATGCACATCCAGGCCGCGATCCAGGCGGGTGTAGGCCCGGTGCAGCACGGTCTGGTAGAGAAATGGTTTGCTCAAGGCTTCGGAAGGGTGGGCCCGCAGGGTGGCCAGCAAGCGGAATTCGGACGCGGTGAGGCCGGCAGCCTTGCCGTTGTGGATAACGTCCTGGCGGTCCTGGTCGAGCATCACCTCGCCGACGTCGGCACGCAGCGCCGTACCACGATCGAACGCCACACGCCGCAGCAATGCATCGACCCGGGCGTCCAGCTCGGCCAGGCTGAAGGGCTTGGGCAGGTAATCGTCCGCGCCCCGGGTAAAGCCACTGATGCGATCCTGCTCGGCCCCCAGCGCCGACATCAGCATGACCGGCACCGCCTGCTGCTGGCGCAACTCGTCGAGCAGGCTGAGGCCGTCGATGCCTGGCAGCATGATATCCAGCAGCACCAGCTCGAACTGTGATTGCTGTATGGCATTCAGGGCCTGGACGCCGGTGGCGCATGCGTGCACTCGGAAACCCCGGTTGAGGAAATGGCGTTCCAGGTCCTGACGCAGGCTTGCGTCGTCTTCGGCTAGGAGGAGTGAGGTGGGCACGGCGAGCCTTGAATGAGAATTCGTATCAGTTACGAATCATCCCATTGCCGGCAGGGCGAGGGCAACGCCTGGATGTGTTAAGAAGGTTAATCCTGCTGCACCCCCGATTTCCCTTCGGTATCGTTCGCAAAAAGCAACTTGTTTCGTTTGCGAATTACTACCATTTGGGGAAAGGGTGTGTCATGAGCAGTTTCAAAAGTTTGGGGGACTCGCGACGGGGTCGGGGCTGGCTGGTGCTGGGGCTGTTGGCGCCGTTCTCGTTGTCGGCACTGGCCGAGACGGTAGCGACTCAGGCGTCTGCCGAGGACAGCGCGCTTGACCTGCCGGCATTGACCATCGAGGGCAACCGCCTGTATGACATGCTGCCGTCGGAAGAAACTGGCGGCTACAGCGTGGATGCCGCCACGGTGGGCACCAAGACCCCCGCAGCGCTCAAGGACATCCCGCAATCGATCACCGTCTACACCCAGGACTACGTCAAGGACCGCCAGTTCGTGCACCTCGATGACCTGGCCAAGTACACCGCCGGCCTGCGCACCCTGACCAACGACAGTGGCCGTTCGTCGATCTACGCCCGTGGCTACGAGTACAGCGAGTTCAATATCGACGGCCTGCCGGCGCCCATGGCCAGCATCTTCGGTACAGTACCGTCGCTGGCGGCATTCGACCGTGTCGAGATCATGCGTGGCCCGGCTGGGCTGTTCAGCAGCACCAGCGAACTGGGCGGCATCGTCAACATGGTGCGCAAGCGCCCGACCGCCGAGTTCCAGGGGCATGTCGAAGGCAGCTATGGCACCTGGGACACCAACCAAGAAGAAATCGACCTGAGCGGGCCGCTGGATGATGCCGGCCGCGTGCGCGGGCGCTTCATCGCCTCGCGTGACGACACCAATGGCGAGGTCGACTACAACGCCAACACCAGCAACAGCTACTACGGTGCGCTGGACGTCGACCTGGACGACGCCACCACCCTGTCGTTCGGCCTGATTCATGAAGTGAAGAACATCACTCCGCACAATGGCTATCCGGCAACGCTGTCCGGCGAAGTACCCGACTTCAGCCATTCGAAGTTCCTGGGGGCTGACTGGAATTACTTCGACGGCAAGACCACCGACCTGGTCGCCGAGCTGACCCACCGCTTCGACAACGGCGGCTATGGCCGTGTCGCAGCCCGTGGCTCGCATCGCGACACCAATTACCTGTACGCCTTCACCGCGACCAACGCCACCACTGGCGCGAACTCCGAGCGCGCCAGCGCCCGCGATTTCACCCAGGACACCTACTCGCTGGACGCCAGCTACAGCCAGCCGTTCGAAACCTTCGGCCAGGTCAGCGAATTCGTGGTCGGCAGCGACTACAAGAATTACGACACCGAGTACCTCAACGGCACAACCAACCTGGGCGCCATCAACGTCGATACATACTCGCCCAAGCAGTTCGCCAAGCCATCGCCCAACTACAGCACCGAGACCGGTATGCAGGAAGAGGAATACGGCCTGTACTCCAAGGTCACCTTCCGCCCGGTCGAGCGTCTGGCGCTGATCGCCGGGGGCCGCTTCAGCTGGTATCGCGGTGATTTTTACACCACTACCCTCAGCAGCGGCGCCACCACCAACGACAGCAAGCGCGTGGATGGCCACTTCACCCCGTATGGCGGCCTGGTCTACGACCTGACCGAGAACCATGCGCTGTACGCCAGCTATTCGCAGGTTTTCAAGCCGCAGTCCGACACCGACAGCAATGGCCGGGTGCTCAAGCCGCGTGAGGGCGAGCAATACGAGTTCGGTCTCAAGAGCAGCTACTTCGGCGGCGACCTGAATACTCGCTTCTCGGTGTTCCGCCTGACGGACAAGAACCGCGCGACCACCGTGTATGACGCCGACGGTGTCGCTACCACTGACTCTGTTGCATCCGGCAAGACCCGTGTGAAAGGCGCCGAAGTGGAAGTGAGCGGCAAGCTGACGCCGAACTGGGAAGTGCTGGCCGGCTACACCTGGATGGAAACCGAAACCCTCAAGGGCGATGCCGAAACCACCTTCTTCATCATGCCGCGCAACCAGGCATCGCTGTGGAGCAAGTACACCATCAGCCAAGGGCCGCTGAACGGCCTGGCCATTGGTGGCGGTATTTCGGCGATGAGCAACTTCTATTCCGAGAACGGCGGTGTGCGCATCGACGCGCCAGGCTATGCGACGGTGGATGCAATGCTGTCTTATCCGGTTACCTCGAAGCTGACGGCCACCTTCAACATCAACAACCTGTTCGACCGGGACTACCTGTCGCGGGTGGGGTCGACCTCGACGTTCAACTTCTACGGGCCGTCGCGGAGCATGATGGTTGGGGCGCGGTATGACTTCTGATAATCAGATTTTTCCCGTTGCGCGTAGGCCATTTCTGAAATAGCTTCCTAGCGCCCTTGAGCCATTGCGGTAGTGTTCCTGGCGGACTAGTGTAGCCCAGTCGTTGCCAAATCAGCGACCGGGCCTGCAAGCCTGTCCAGAGCAAAATGCCGATCACCGATGCCAATGGCATGCCATTGCGCGCGCTTAATGGTGGCTGCGTACGGGAGGTTTTCGAACCTGCCGGATTTTGCTCTCTGCCGGTCTTGCAGACCCGTACGTGGCTGCCACCCATCACACTGCAAGTCATGAGTGGCAGCTCTAGCCAACCTATAGAGAGTGTCACCATGCTTAAGATTGTCCCCGATCCACCCCACGATATTCATTCCCTTGAAGACACCCTGATCCAGGCCACGGACTATGCGCTGTGCGCTGCGACCGTTGTGCATCAGGCCATGCTGCTGCAGCCCAAGTCGCCGGCGTCGGTTTTGATGATGACGTCGATGCATGAACTGGAGACGCTGCGGGCTTTGCTGGAGTCGGCATTGATTCAGGTGCAGATGCCCACTGGGCCCAGGACTTTGCACTAGGGCCTAAGCAATGTGTTGCCTGTTCCGGCCTCTTCGCGGGCACGCCCGCTCCCACAGGATCTTCACGGTACTCAAGACTTGCACAGTACCTGTGGGAGCGGGCGTGCCCGCGAAAGGACCAGAGCAAGCAGTCGAGAACTTTCAGGGATTCAAAAATGACCACAGAAGACACCCATTTCACTGTCGGCAAGACCACGTTCTACCAAGGTGAACATGGCACCCACCCACTGTTCCGCATAGAGCCCGGCATCCCCTGCCGCGATGCCCGCGAGCAGTCCTCAGAGTTGATGGGCTATGTCCGCGAGCTGACCATCACCGGCCTGATGGATGAGAAGCCGATGATGATCTGGGCTGCGCACTACCTGAGTGCGATGGCCAAGGCGCTGATGGATGATGCCGAGCTGGGCATGGGGCATTGAGGCGACCCCGCACAGTCACTTGATCACGATCGGATTCACCGGTGCACCGCTGCCGCCGACGATCTTCAACGGCGCTGCGGTGTACAGGAATTGCCACTGCCCATCTTCCGCGCAATCCCTGGCCAGCTCATCAAGAATCACCACTTCGGTGAAGGCCACGCCGAGGTTGCGCATCAGGGCGTTGTGCAGCGGGATCAACACCCCGGACTGCGGGTCCACCGCGACCTCGTTGGCCATGGTGTCGGTGATCAGGTTGGGGATTTCCATCTCGTGGAACCATTCCACCAGCTCCCGGCTGAAGGTCAGGCCCGGCTCGGCGAAGTCCTGGTAGAACTCCTCCGGCTCGCGCTCGTAGAACGAGCCGATCCAGCCGGTACGGATGATCAGGATGTCGCGCTTTTCAATTGCAACACCCTGGGCCTCGGCAGCTGCCATCAAGTCCAGATGGTTGAAGGTCTCGCCCTTGTCCAGCACGCTTTTGCCACGGTGGCGGGCCATGTCGATCAGTACCGCGCGCCCGACTACGCCACGCTCGGCGATCGGCAGGATACTGGCCTTGTCCATGCCGCCGATGGTGCTCATGGCGTCATAGCCGTTCCACAGTTTGTCGTCGTGCCATACATGGCCGAGGGCGTCGTACTGGGTAGAACCCTGCAGGTGCATGAAGATCACATCGTCGGCGTACTCCACATGGCCGTCGAAGTGTGCTTTCCCAGCCAGGAAGTGGCCCTTGTCCAGCACGTTGGCCCTCACCGACGGGCGCCGACCGGGCCACAGGGGTTCGCCCTTGGGGTGGCCGATCTGCACTTGCAGGGTGAAGGTCTTGCCTTGGCGCACGCTGGCGATGCCGCGCAGGATCTGCGCGCTTTGCAGGTAGTTGAGGGCGCCGACTTCATCGTCCGGCCCCCATTTGCCCCAATTGCTGGGTAGGCCTTCGAGCAGGGCTTTGACGTTGGGTGCGTGATTGTTGTTGAACTTGTGATCGCACATGGGCTGTCCTTGGTTTGAGTGCAGACCAAGCCACAGTAATCAGGCGGTGCGGTGCGTCGATAATGAAAAGAGCTGATCCGGGGATGACTATTCGTTATCGGGGAGCCGCGGCGAAACCCGCTGTCTGGAGGCTGGTGAGAGATAACGTGGGGTGATCTCCCGATCAGAACCCTTCATTATTCACTGGCCAAGTGCTTGATTAGAGTGGCGCCTGGGGTGATACAGGCCAGTCAAGCCTTTCGACAAGCGAGGTACAGGTGAGCGTTGATATCGAGTGTGTGGTGGTCGGGGCCGGTGTGGTCGGCCTGGCGGTGGCGCGCGCCTTGGCCCAGGCCGGCCATGAAGTGCTGGTGGTGGAGGCGGGCGAGGGCATTGGCGTCGGGGTCAGCTCGCGCAACTCCGAGGTGATCCATGCCGGCCTGTATTACCCCGATGGCAGCCTCAAGGCGCAGCTGTGTGTCGAGGGCAAGCAACGCCTGTATGCCTATTGCGACAGTCGGGGCGTTGAATACCAACGCCTCGGCAAACTGATCGTCGCCACCGATGCGGCCCAGGTCGAAGGCTTGCAGCGCCTGCTGGAGCAGGGCCGGCGCAATGGTGTCGATGACCTGCAATGGCTCGACGCCGACCAGGCGCGTGAGTTGGAGCCGGCGCTGTCATGTGTCGCCGCGCTGTGGTCGCCGTCCACCGGCATCATCGACTCCCATGGCTTGATGCTCGCCCTGCTGGGTGACGCCGAGGCTGCGGGCGCCACCTTGGTACTGCATACCCCACTGCTTGTCGCGCAGGTGATCGAGGCCGGTTTCAGCCTGGACATGGGCGGTTCCGACCCGATGAGCCTGACCTGCCAGCGGCTGGTCAACTGCGCTGGGTTATCGGCAGTTGAAGTCGCTGGGCACATCACCGGCCTCGACCCGGCCCATGTGCCCCAGGCCTATCTATGCAAAGGCAGCTATTTCAGCCTGAGCGGTCGTGCGCCATTTCGGCACCTGGTGTACCCCGCACCGGAACACGCCGGCCTGGGCGTGCACATGACCCTCGACCTGGGCGGCCAGGCGCGCTTCGGCCCGGATGTGGAGTGGGTGGAACATATCGACTACCCGGTAGACCCCCGGCGCGGCGACAGCTTCTATGCCGCCGTACGGCGCTATTGGCCCGACCTGCCCGACGCCAGCCTGCAACCGGCCTACAGCGGCATCCGCCCGAAAATCAGCGGCCCGCTGGACCCGGCGGCGGACTTTGTCATCAGTACGCCCGCCGAGCATGGAGTGCCGGGGCTGGTGAACCTGTTTGGTATCGAGTCACCGGGGTTGACCAGTTGCCTGGCATTGGCGGATCGCGTGCTGCATACCCTGCGTGACAACTGAGGGCAGTGCCAAGCTGCCTTCAGTCTTTATGCATGTGCTGCTTGCCATCGCGATGAGTATGGGCCTTTGAATGCCCCTCATCATGCTGGCTTGCGCCCGAGGCCTGCTCACCATGGTGGCCAGGCACGTTGCCGCGGTGCTGGCCTTCATGGTTGTGCATTTCACTTTCGCCACCACCATGCTGGTGGCCGCCACTGGCCGCGACCATCGTTTTGTATTGTTCGGCGTTCAACTGGGGTAACTGGTCCAGGAAGGCGACGATGCCCCAGATGTATTCATCGCCCATGCTCTTGCCCCAGGCCGGCATGCCGGAGGCCTTGATGCCGTGCTTGATGATCCAGAACGCCGCAGCGGGGTCGCCACCAATCCCGCTTTTGGTCAGGTTGGGGGGCGATGGATACAGAGCCTGGCTGAGCTCGGTCTTCTCGACGCCAGGTGCAAGGTGACAACCGATGCACATGGCGTTGTAATTACCGGCGCCGGTACCAATCAGCGCTTCATTTTTCAGGTCCGGCACCTGGATGTCCCTGGCCCGTACGGCGATCGATCGGTCCCGTGCCATGGCCAGAAAGGCATGCACGGCGGGGAAATGGGGATCATCGGCCCCGACGTTGACCAGGCCGGAGTACGCAGCACCCAGTACGGCCACGCTGGCCACCGCGCCTGCTGCAACAAGCGTTGTTATTGTTCTTTTCATGTCTGGTTCTCAAAACCACATGCGGATACCGGCCACGAAACGCGCTTCATCCACATCACCACCCTCGTCGCGGATGAAATCGGCGGTCTTGCCGTAGGAGCGGTTCCAGGTGATGCCGATGTAAGGGGCGAACTGGCGGACTATTTCATAGCGCAGGCGCAGCCCGACTTCAGTATTTGCCAGGCCGGAACCGACGCCGCGCACAGGGTCGTTCTTGCCATAGAAATTGGCTTCAGCGGTCGGCTGCAGGATCAGGCGGTTGGTCAGCAGAATGTCATAGTCGCCTTCCAGGCGCGCGGCAGTCTGGCCGTTCTCGCCAATGAACGCGGTGGCTTCGGCTTCGAAGTCGTAAAGCGCCATGCCCTGGATACCGAACGCCGCCCAGGTCTGGGGGGATTCAGGCTTGAAGTCCTGGCGCACCCCGGCAACCACATCCCACCATGGGCTGATCGAGCGGCCGTACAGCAGCTGCAATTCGGCATCCTCGGTGACACCGTTGGTACGTTCACCTTCGGAGCGGATCCACAGCCGGTTGATATCGCCGCCTACCCAGCCGGAAGCATCCCAGGCCAGCGTGCTGCCTTCATCGGCATCCTGGTACTCGAGCTGGTCCAGCAGGAAGAAACTGTTGATAGCACTGTCGTGCATCTGATGCCCGCCCAATGGGGGGAAGGCTGCCTGGCGGTCGGCATCGGTCAGCACCGGGATCGGGGTACGGCTGGTCGTCGGCGTATCCGCCGTGCCGTGGTTCATTTTCGAATGGTCCATCGCTTCATGGTTCATGGCTCCATGGTCCATAGCCCCATGATCCATGGCGCCGTGGTCCATGCCCGGCATGCTGCCATGATCCATCTTGCCGTGGTCCATCATCGAATGGTCCATTTCTTCAGCGGCGAAGCTGGGCGCAGCGCCCAGCACGCCGAGCGAAACGGTCAATGCCAGCAGCGATGGACGTGCCAGGCTATTGAGCATCTTTCCCTGCCTCAGCTTTGTTGCTGCCATGCGATTCCATCATCTTGCCGTGGTCCATGCCTTGCATCGAGCCATGGTCCATTCCTTTCATGGCGTCATGGTCCATACCCTTCATCGAACCATGGTCCATGCCCTTCATGGCGCCATGATCCATGCCCTTCATCGAACCATGGTCCATGCCTTGAGCACCCTTGGCTTTTGCGCCATCTGCAGGCTGCTGGTTGTTGTCGCCGGACCACGACGGCGGGGCATATACGGCAAACAGGCCGGCCATCACGGCAGAAAGGAAAAACGCGCTTCGTTTCATTGGTTTGCTCATCTCGGATCTCCAGTTCATTCGTCCACACGGACTTCGCGGAACATGCCCATTTCCATGTGGAACAGCAGGTGACAGTGATAGGCCCAACGCCCCAGGGCATCTGCCGTGACGCGATAGCTTCGTTTTGAGCCAGGCGGCATGTCGATCGTGTGCTTGCGTACCATGAAGTTGCCGTTCTCATCCTCCAGGTCGCTCCACATGCCATGCAGGTGGATGGGGTGGGTCATCATGGTGTCGTTGACCAGGGTGATGCGCAGGCGCTCGCCATACTTGAGGCGCAGTGGCTCGGCATCGGAAAACTTGATGCCGTCGAAGGACCAGGCGAACTTTTCCATGTGGCCGGTGAGGTGCAGCTCGATTGTGCGACCAGGCGCGCGGCCGTCCGGGTCCGGGAAGGTACTGCGCAGGTCCGCATAGGTCAGCACACGGCGGCCGTTGTCACGCAGGCCGATGCCCGGATCGCCCAGTTTTGGTGTCGGGGTCATGGTCTGCATGTCGACCAGGGGGTTGTTGCTCTCGGAGTCTGGGTGGCTCTGCATGGGCGCGCTGGTGCCAGCCATTTCGCCATGGTCCATGCCGGCCATGTTGCCGTGTTCCATGCCAGCCATGTCGCCATGGTCCATGCCTGCCATGCTGCCGTGATCCATGCCTGTCATGTCGCCGTGATCCATGCCCATATCGCTCATGGAAATGATCGGCCGTGGATCGACAGCTGGAACAGGGGCTTGCAAGCCTTCGCGAACAGCCAGGGTGCCCCTGGAATACCCGGTACGGTCCATGGATTGAGCGAAGATGGTGTAAGCCTGCTCGCTTTCGGGCTCGACGATGACATCGTAGGTTTCGGCAACGGCGATGCGGAACTCGTCGACCGCAACGGGTTTGACATGCTGCCCATCCGCCGCGACAACCGTCATCTTCAGGCCGGGAATTCGCACATCGAAATACGTCATGGCCGAGCCATTGATGAAGCGCAGGCGGATTTTCTCGCCCGGCTTGAACACGCCCGTCCAGTTACCGTCCGGGGCCTGGCCGTTCATCAGGTAGGTGTAGGTGTAGCCGCTCACATCAGCGAGATCGGTGGGGCTCATTTTCATCTCGGCCCACATCTTGCGGTCGGCTACCGCCGCGGACCAGCCCATTTCGCTCACATCGTTGACGAAATCACCCACCGTGCGCTTGTGGTAGTTGTAGTAGTCGGACTGCTTCTTGAGCTTGGACAGCACCCGTGCAGGGTCTTCATCCGTCCAGTCGCTGAGCATGACCACGTAGTCTCGGTCATAGGTGAACGGCTCAGGCTCTTTCGCGTCGATGACCAGGGCGCCATACACCCCGACCTGCTCCTGGAAACCGGAGTGGCTGTGGTACCAGTAGGTGCCGTTCTGCTGGACCTTGAACCTGTACTCATACATGCCGTCGGGGGCGATGCCATGGAAGCTCAGGCCCGGCACGCCGTCCATGTTCGCCGGCAGGATGATGCCGTGCCAGTGGATGGAGGTGTCCTGCTGCAAGCGGTTGCGCACACGCAGCGTGACGGTATCGCCTTCGCGCCAGCGCAGGATGGGCCCGGGAATGGAGCCGTTGATGGCCATTGCTGTACGTGCAGTGCCGGTAATGTTGACCGGCAGCTCACCGATGTAGAGGTCGAAGTCGGTGCCGCTCAGCACATTCGGTTGGCCGGGGCTGGTCACGGCCCAGACCGGCGCGCGCCACATGCCCAGCCCGCCAAGCAGTCCGGTAGCGGCCAGGCCTTTGACGAAGGAGCGTCTGGTGGTTTTGCTTTGCATGCCGTTGCGTCCAGTCAGTCGAAAAGTTGCTGGTGTTCAGGCGGTTGAACGCCCCAGCCGTGGGTCGAGAAGCCCCACAATCTTCCCTAACGCTAGCGGACCTCCGCTGTCAGCTGGCTGAGCTTCAGATTACTTTTCTGTCAGCTTGTGGTGGGTATGACTGATGAAGCGCATGGCATGCAGAATCTGGGGCCGCTTTGCGGCCCTTCGCGGGCACGCCCGCTCCCACAGGGATGGCGCTGTAGCCAGGACATGCGCGGGACCTGTGGGAGCGGGCGTGCCCGCGAAGGGCTGCAAAGCAGCCCCATCAAGCGGCTCTTTGGCCTGGCCGCTACTCGATGCGCAGCGCCGCCACCGGATGCAAGCGGGCCGCCCGCACGGCCGGAGCCAGGCCGGCGAGAATGCCGAGCACCGCCGCCAGCAGCAGCGCCAGCAGCAGAAACAGCGGTTGCAGCGCCAAGGGCAGGCTCGGCATGGCCAGGTGCAGTAGCCCCAGCAGCAGGCCCATCAACAGCAGGCCAAGCAGGCCACCGGCCAGGGACAGCAGCGTCGCTTCAGCGAGAAACAACCCAAGTACCTGCCGCGGACTGGCGCCAATCGCCCGCAACAGGCCGATTTCTGCCGTGCGCTCGCCCACAGTGGTCGTCATGATGGTGAGAATGCCGACGGCGCCGACCAGCAGCGAAATGCCCCCCAAGGCACCAATGGCCAGGCTCAGGGTGCCGAGAACGCGGTTGAAGCTGCGCAGCATGTCGTCCTGGGTGGTCAGGCTGAAATCCTCCGCACCGTGCCGTTCGCCGAGCACCTCGCGAATCTGCCGGCTCAATGCCCGTGACGTGGTACCTGCGCCGAACACCACATGGGCTTTGACCACTCCGGTGCGGTTGAACAGGCTTTCCGCCCAGTCCACCGGGATGTAGGCAATATCGTCGAGATTGA
Organism: Pseudomonas sp. B14(2017); assembly: GCF_002113255.1. Lineage (NCBI taxonomy): Bacteria > Pseudomonadati > Pseudomonadota > Gammaproteobacteria > Pseudomonadales > Pseudomonadaceae > Pseudomonas > Pseudomonas sp. B14(2017). The sequence continues at coordinate 61,271 of NZ_NEJY01000019.1, read as the reverse complement.
AACCGAGCAACTGGCCTTTCTCCGCCATCACGCCGATCACCCGGAAACGCACGCCGCCGACGCGGATCAGCTCACCCAGCGGGTTGCGCGCCCCGAACAGCTCGGTACGCAGCTGATGGCCGAGCACCACATAGGGCGGCGAACGGCCGTCGCGGGCCGGAGGCAGGAACTCGCCCAGGCTCAGTTGCATGCGCCAGGCCTGCGCCATCTGATGGCCGCCACCGAGAATGTCGCTGCGCCGGCTCAGTTGACCGAACTGTATATTCCCGCTGCCCTGAATGATCGGCACCGCCGCCTCGACATGCGGCAAGCGCCGCAGGGCGTCGGTGTCACTGATGGTCAGTGGCCGCACGCTGCCGAGCAGGCCGCCGAGGCCGCTGGTCTGGGTCTTGCCCGGGCGCACGGTGATGATCCGCGTACCAAACTGCGAGAAGTTCTCCAGCACATAGCCGCGCACGCCTTCGCCTATGGCCGTGAGCAGCGCCACGGCGGCTATGCCGATCGCTACCCCGAGCAGGGTCAGCAGGCTGCGCAGCGGGCGGCAGGTCAGCGCCGAGCTGGTCAGCCGGAAACCATCTTGCCAGCGCATCAGTGCGCCCCTGGCGGGCGTAGCGCCACCACCGGCTCCAGCGCCGAGGCCCGAGCGGCAGGCAGCCAGGCGAACAGCAGCGCCGTGCCGAGTGCCAGCAGCACGGCGCCAGCCCGCGCCCACCAGGGGGCATAGAGCGGCAGATCGAACGCCAGGCGCCCCAGCCAGAGCAAGGTTTCGGCCAGCAGCAGCCCTGCCAGTGCCCCTGTCAGGGCCAACAGCGCCGCCTCGCCGAGGAACAGCAGGCGCAGCTGCGCCGCCGTCACGCCTATGGCTTTGAGCAGGCCGATCTCGGCGCTGCGCTGGCTTACTGCAATCCAGGTCACGTTCATGATCAGGATGCCTGCCACCAGCAGGCTGATCGCGGCAATGCCGGCCACCGCCAGGGTCAGCACCGCGAGTATCTGGTCGAAGGCGCTGAGCAGGCTGTCCTGGCTGACGAGGGTGACGTCCTCCTCACCCTCGTGGCGCTCCTTGAGCGCGGCGAGTATCAGCTGCTTGCTACGGTCGAGAAAGCTCGGACCATGCACCTCGACAAACACCCGCGACAACCCCTCGCTATTGAACAAGGCCTGGGCGCTGGCCACCGGAATGATCAACATCTCGGCGAAATCCATCCCCAGCGACTCGCCCCGCTCGCCGAGAATGCCGACCACCCGGAAGCGCCGGTCGCCAGCGCGCAACCATTCACCCAGAGCCGGGCGAGCCCCGAACAGCTCGCGCCGGAGTTTGCCGCCGATCACGCAGACGGCTTCGGCCTGCTCAGGGTCCAGCGTCGGCAGGGGCTGGCCTTGTACGACCGCCAGTTGGCGAATGGCGAAGAAGTCCCGGGTGGTGCCCAGCGTCAGCACCTCACGATTGCGGTTGCCGACTATCACCTCCATCTGCCCGGCCTGCTGCGGCGCGACCCGGCGGATGCCCGGCAACCGGGTGATGGCCTGGACATCCTGCAAGGTCAACTCGTGTGGCGTCAGCCCGGTGAGCGGCGGCATTCGCCCGGTGGTTTCCTTGCGCCCCGGGAAAACGATGAGGATGTCGCGCCCGAGCAGCGAGAACTCGTTCAGGACGAAGGCCCGCGCCCCCGCGCCAAGACCGGTGAGCAGATTGACCGCGACCACCCCGATAGCGATGGCCAGCAGTAGCATCAGGCTGCGCGAGCGATGCCCACGCAAGGCACCTAGCCAGAAGCCCAGGGCATCGGCAGCGCGCATCAGGCCAGCGCCCACTGCGGCGCAGTACTGTGGATCCGCCCGTCACGCATGTGCAGCTGGCGCTGTGCACGGGCGCCCAGGTTGGCATCGTGGGTCACCACTATCAGGGTCAGCCCCTCGCCGTTGAGCTCCTCCAGCAGGCTGAAGACCTCTGCGCCGGCCTGGCTATCGAGATTGCCGGTGGGTTCGTCGGCCAACAGCAGCGCCGGTTGCATGACCATCGCCCGGGCGATCGCGACGCGCTGGCGCTGGCCACCGGAAAGCTCGGCCGGGCGGTGGGCAATGCGCTCGCCCAGCCCCAGCCGTGCCACCAATTGGCTGCTGCGCTTGCGCCGTTGTGCCGCACCAATGCCGGCAAGGACCATCGGCAGCTCGATATTCTCCAGCACCGTCAGCCGTGCGATCAGGTGGTAGGACTGGAACACGAAACCTATCAGTCGGCTGCGCAACTGGGCGCGGCGCGCCTCGCTCAGGGCCGCCGTGGCCTCGCCCTGCAGCCAGTATTCGCCGGCGCTCGGCGCGTCGAGCAGGCCGAGGATGTTCAGCAAGGTCGACTTGCCCGAGCCCGACGGGCCCATCACCGCCATGTAGTCACCGGCGGCGATGTCCAGGTCCAGGCCATCCAGCCCCATCACCTGCTGTTCGCCCAACTGGAAGCTGCGGCTACCGCCGCGCAGGCGGATCATTTCTCGGTCTCCGCGGCATCCACCGGGATCACCGCCACGGTATCCTTGAGCCCTTCCTGCTCGTGGCTGGCAACTATGCGTGCGTCCTCGTCCAGCCCTGCAAGCACCTCGGTCCAGCGCCAGTTGCTCAGCCCGGTTTGCACCTGCACCTCGCGCAACACCCGGGCGCTCGGGTCATATCGCAGCACACGCTGCCCCTCCAGCAGGGTCTCGGTGGGGATGCGCAAGGCGCCCGCGTGCTGCTCCAGGAGGATCTCGACATCGGCGCTATAGCCGGTGAGCAGGGCCAGGTCTGCCGGCGGCTGGTCGAAGCGCACCTCGACATCGACGGTGCGCGCCTGCTTCTCCAGTTCGCGCACATAGGGCGCGATGCGGCTGACGCGGCCGGTGAAATGCTGACCACGGAAGGCATCCAGGCTGATCCGTACGGCGGTTCCTGGGTGAACCCGGGCAGCGTCCACCTCATCGATCGGTGCCTCTACAAACAGGCAGCTGTCGTCGATCAGGTCGACTGCTGGCGGTGTGGGAATACCTGGCGGCGAAGGGGTGACGAACTCGCCGAGTTCGCCGTTGATTTCTGCGACGATGCCGGCGAATGGTGCACGCAGGGTTGTCTGTTCCAGCAGTGAACGCTGCAACTGCAGGCTGGCGTCGGCCTCGCGGATCAGTACGGCACTGGCACTGCACATCAGCTTCGCCAGGTTGGCCTTGGTCGCCGCCTGATCGAGGCGATCGGCGGCAATCAACTTGCGGTCGGCCAACTGGCCCAGGCGATCAAGGTCGCGCCGGTCCAGCAGAGCTTGCTGGCAGCGCTGTTCGCGGGTGTTGCGCTGGGCCTCCAGCCGCGCCTCGGCTTCCTGTAGCCTGGCCTGTTGCTCGTCCTGCCGCAGGCGCATGAGCACCTGGCCCGGCTGGACCCGCTGGCCCTCGCTGACCAGCAACTCGTCAACCTGGCCGCCGACATTGAAGGACAGGTGCGAGCGTCGACAGGACTTCAGCGTACCCGCGCGCGTGTTGGCCACCACCGTCTCCACCGGCCCCCGCTCAACTTCCAGCAGCCTGACCGGCACCGGCTGCGGTCGACTCAACCAGCCGCCCAACACCACGAGACAAGCCAGGATCGACGAGCCAATCAATAATTTGCGCATGGACTACACCTCCTCCCATATGGCTTGAGCCTAGATCAGGAGGGTGAAAGCTCCACGCGAAACGTCATTTATCCGACGATTTTCGGATGAGCGTTAGTATAGTGTCAGATAAATGGCGAATGAGATTTTTTTCGCTCACGCAGCGGCGATTCCCCCGGCCATGGGAAGGCTGCAGAAAGTTTCAGAGGATGAGAATGGCGGGCATTAAAAAGCCGGCTTGTGGCCGGCTTCTCGGGGACGCTTCCGACTAATTTATGGTAAGCCGCAATCGCCTTAACTGTGTGGCCATCAAGGGCCTGAAAGAGATGGCAGATGCCCGTGTGGGATATCGCCGAGCCCTCTGGAACGCGGCTCGCGCCGGTCGGGGGCTGAATGTGCGGCGTAGCATACAAGGGCGCGCGCAGGATGCCCAGCAAAAAATGGCACAGGTTGTTTCAGTCGGGCCGTTGCTGGCGGAAATGCGACCAGTGGAATACCCAGCCCAGAATCTCCAGCCCTTGTGTCTGGCGCTGGGCGGTGGTGTAGCGTTCGACCGCATAGTTGCGCCGATCATGGCTGTGCAGGTACAGCGTGCCGTGCTGGCCGAGGCTGAGGTTGTTCACCCTGAGCACGCCGTTGTGCAGCAGGGCATAGGTTTCGCCCTCGAACACCTGGGTCATGCCCAGGTCGATGGCCAGGGTGGCCTGCAGCGGAATCAGCGGGGTCATGTTGCTGGCGGGCATGGCCACGCAGATGGCGTTGTCGGCATGCACTCCCAACCCTTTCAGGGCTTTTGCGGGCAGGCACATGTGCTTGCCCGCCACGGGCGACAGCAGGCCGTTGTGCAGTTCGTAAAAGGGCACCTTCAGTGCCCGGCCGCCTTGCGCCGACAGCGGCGTGCGCGGGTTGGCGGGCGCCGGCCCTGGCGGGCAGCTGCGCAGGATCGGGTTGTGGTGTTTGGGGCCTTCGCCCGTGCGCAACCAGCGACGATGCACGCAGAACAGGTCGGCCATTTCGTCCAGCCGGGCCAAAGGCACGCCGCGCTTGAGCCAGTTGTTGACGTGCTGGGGGGTGACGCTGCGCTGGGCGGCGAAATCGGAAGAGGTCAGGCCACATTCGTGGAGGAGGGCTTTGAGTCGGTCGCCGGATGTGTTCATGGCGGCGAGTGTAGCGGCGGGGTGCCAGCAAGGATATGAACCGGATGTTGATGGGGCTTGTGTGAAAAGCGCCTGTTTGTAGGGCGTTGGAGTAGGACTGCGTAGGATTTTTTACTCTCCCAAGCAAGTGCACGGTTCCTGTGGGAGCGGGCGTGCCCGCGAAGAGGCCAACGCGGTGGCTGGCACCGGCTGCGCCGGTGTTCGCGGGCACGCCCGCTCCCACAGGGATCGCGCCAGCAATTAGAATTTGAGCAAGGCAGTTGCTTCTGCGCAGGCAGGTCAATTAGTTCCAGGGCGACCAGCCATCCATCAGGCATAAAAAAACCCCGCCTGGGCGGGGTTCTTCATGCAACCGGCATCAGCCCTTGTAGGCAGCAACCGATTTGGTGATCGCGGCGCGGGCGGCGTCAGCGCCTTCCCAGCCTTCGATCTTGACCCACTTGCCCTTCTCGAGATCTTTGTAGTTGGCAAAGAAGTGCTCGATCTGCTGGATCAGCAGGGCTGGCAGGTCGGTGTATTCCTTCACGTCGACGTACAGCTGCGACAGCTTGTCGTGAGGAACAGCGATGACCTTGGCGTCGCCGCCGCCGTCGTCGGTCATGTTCAGCACGCCGACCGGACGGGCGCGGATAACCGAACCTGGGGCTACCGGGTAAGGGGTAACGACCAGCACGTCCAGCGGATCACCGTCATCGGCCAGGGTGTTCGGGATGAAGCCGTAGTTGGCTGGGTAGAACATCGGGGTAGCCATGAAACGGTCGACGAACAGGGTATCGCTGTCCTTGTCGATCTCGTATTTGATCGGCGCGTGGTTGGCCGGGATCTCGATGGCGACGTAGATGTCGTTCGGCAGGTCTTTGCCCGCCGGAATCTTGCTGTAGCTCATTGGGCAGTGCCCCCGTGTTTGACCAAAAAAGTGGCGGCGATTATAGGCACATTCTGCATGGGCATGCCACGCCTGGCCTGATGTGCGGCCCCGTCAGGCGTGGCTTTCGCGGTATTCCGGGTGTTCGGCCTGCAGCCGGCACAGGCGCGCCAGCGGGTCCTGGCGGTAGAACAGCGACAACTGGCGGTAGACCTGTGGATAAGCCTGTTGCAGCAGGTCGGGGGCACTAAAGAAGTACTCGCTGGTGACGGCAAAGAACTCCGCGGGGTTCTCCGCGGCATACGGGTCGATGGCGGTTTCGGCGTCGGGGTTGGCGTCCAGCTGGCGGTTGAGGTCGTCATAGGCCTGTTGCATGGCGGTTGCCCATTCATCCACGGGCATGCCGCTGTGCAGCGGCGGCAGGCCGTTGGCATCGCCGTTGAGCATGTCGAGCTTGTGCGCCAGTTCATGGATGACCAGGTTGTAGGCTTCCCAGCCACCGCTTGCCAGCACGCCGTTCCAGGCGAGGATGATCGGGCCCTGCTGCCAGGCCTCGCCGCTGTGCTCGCCGTCCCACACGTGCTCAACGCCACTGGCATCGCGGTGGCGCTGGGGGCTCTTGAAGTCGTCGGGGTAGAGGATGATTTCGTGGAAACCCTGGTACCAGTTCAGCTCGCCCAGGTGCAGCAGCGGCAACTGCGCCTGGGCCGCCAGCAACAGGCGCTGCTCGTCGTCCGGCTCGACGCCGGGCAGGCAGGTGAGGTGCTTGTCGAGCAGGAACAGGATGCAGGCTTCACGCAGCCAGCGATCTTCTTCGTCCGTGATGCCGTCCAGCATCGGCAGGCGCTCGCGCACGGCCTGCCATTGCTGGGAGGTGATGGGGTAGCGCGCCAGGGTGCGCTTGCGCCGCCAGGCGCTGAACGACCACATCGGCAGGTTTCAGTGGGCCTTGGCCGTGCGGCCCAGGCGGCCACGCAGCAGGCCGAGGATCATCGGCACCAGCGACAGGATGATGATGCCCACCACCATCAATGACAGGTGCTGCTTGATGAATGGCACGTTGCCGAAGAAGTAGCCCAAGGTCACCAGGCCGCCGACCCACAGCAGCGAACCGGCGACGCTGAAACCGAGGAAGCGCGGGTAGTGCATGTGGGCGATGCCGGCGACGAACGGTGCAAAGGTGCGCAGGATGGGCAGGAAGCGCGCCATGGTCACGGTCTTGCCGCCGTGGCGTTCATAGAAGTCGTGGGTACGCTGCAGGTAGTCGCGACGGAAGATCTTCGAGTTGGGGTTGTTGAACAACCGCTCGCCGGCCGTGCGGCCGATCACGTAGTTGGTGCTGTCGCCGAGGATTGCGGCGGCCATCAGCAGGCCGGCCAGCAGCAACGGGTCCATGCCGCCACCGGCGGCCACGGCGCCGGCAATGAACAGCAGCGAATCGCCGGGCAGGAAGGGCATGACCACCAGCCCGGTTTCACAGAAGATCACGGTGAAGAGGATGGCGTAGATCCAGGGACCGTAGTTGGTGACCAGCAGATCGAGGTAGGCATCGAGATGCAGGATAAGGTCCAGCGGGTTGAAATCCATGTACAGCACCTGTGTTCTTGGGCGTAGGCTCGGTTACCTGGGGATGGGTAAATTTTCACACATGACAGGTGGGCCATTATACGGCTAAGTCAGGAACATGCCCGGCGAGTTTGTAGCGGGGGGTTACGGCAGGGGGGGATTCCTGTACCGGCCTCTTCGCGGGCTCGCCCGCTCCCACAGGTACAGCACCGACTTCAGATGCGCCGCTATGCCTGTGGGAGCGGGCGAGCCCGCGAAGAGGCCGGTGCAGGTCAATCCTGGCTGATCGGCAGGATATAGCTCTTGAACTCGTTATCCTCACGAAACCCGATGGATTCGTAAGTCTTGTGCGCTACCTCATTGTCCGCACTGGTCGACACCCGCATGCGCACGGCGTTGGTTTCCTTGGCCATTTTCTTCGCCTCGCGCATCAGGTGGTCGGCCACCAGCATGCGCCGCGAGTCCTCGGCCACATAGATATCGTTCAGAATCCATACCCGCTTCAACGACAGCGATGAGTAGCTTGGGTACAGCTGGCAGAATCCCAGCAGTTTGCCGTCGTCATCATCGGGTAGCGCCAGGTAGATCACCGACTCATCCCGCTTCAGGCGCTTCTCCAGGAAACTGCGGGAGCTGTCAGGGTAGGGTAGCTGCCCATAGAACTCACGGTATTTGACGAACATCGGCGTGAGCAGGTCGAGGTGTTCCAGGGTTGCCTTGATGATGCGCATGTGCGGCCCTCAGAGTCCATTAGGGGAAACAGCGGATTGCCATCAGCCTTCAAGGGCATGCTGCCCAATGCGCGGTGCAAGTGCAATCCGCCTTCCGTGACATGTTTTTTACCCTTTGCCGAGCAGGAAGTTACCTTTCTGGCCGGTGCTGTGTTCACTCTCCAGGCTATGGACCTCGGCTTCGTCCTTCAGATTCACCCCGGAAAGCTGGCGTCGGCAGGCTTCGCGCATCAAGTACAGCAAGCGGTGCGCCGCCATGCCATAACTCAGGCCCTCCAGGCGGATGTTGGAAATGCAGTTGCGGTAGGCATCGGTCAGGCCGACCTTCGGTGAATAGGTGAAGTACAAGCCAAGGCTGTCGGGCGAGCTGAGCCCCGGGCGTTCGCCGATCAGCATCACCGTCATCCGTGCGCCCAGCAGCTCACCAACCTCGTCGGCCACTGCCACGCGGCCCTGCTGCACCAGCACCACCGGGGCGCTGGTCCAGCCGTCGGCGGCGGCCTGTTCCTCGAAGCGCGCCAGGAACGGCAGGGTGTGGCGGTGCACGGCCAGTGCCGACAGGCCGTCAGCGACGACGATGGCCAGGTCGACCCCGCCGGGGTTGGCCTGGGCGTGCTGGCGCAGCGCGGCAACCGAATCTTCGTTCAGCCGTCGCCCCAGGTCCGGGCGTTGCAGGTACTGGTTGCGGTCGCTGGCGGCGCTGTGCAGCACCAGGCTTTCGCGCCCGCGGTCACTCAGCTGGGTAGCCAGGCCGGCATGGTCGAAGGCCAGGTGCACGGCGTCGCGGGCCTGGGCGTGGGCAAACTGGAAGTCCAGTTGCGCACCGGTCGGCAGGCTGGTGCCGGTGCGGCCCAGGGCTATGCGCGCCGGGGTCAGGTTGCGCAGGGCCAGCCAAGGGTTGTCGGGGGTAGGCGTGCGGTGGTCCATGGTCATCCCTATGCAAGCTGTGCCAAGGCCTGGCGGAAGGCCGGCGGCAGGTTGTCACCAAAGCGCACCCGGCCATCGGCCTGGGTGAAGATGCCGGTGCGGGCCAGCCATGCCTCGAATTCCGGCCCGGGCTTCAGGCTCAGGGTCTGGCGCGCGTACAGCGCGTCGTGGAACGAGGTGGTCTGGTAGTTGAGCATGATGTCGTCGGAGCCGGGGATGCCCATGATGAAGTTGATCCCGGCCACGCCCAGCAGGGTCAGCAGGGTGTCCATGTCGTCCTGGTCGGCTTCGGCGTGGTTGGTGTAGCAGATGTCGCAACCCATCGGCACTCCCAGCAGCTTGCCGCAGAAGTGGTCTTCGAGGCCGGCGCGGATGATCTGCTTGCCGTTGTACAGGTACTCCGGGCCGATAAAACCGACCACGGTGTTGACCAGGAACGGCTTGAAGTGGCGGGCCACGGCATAGGCGCGGGTTTCACAGGTCTGTTGGTCGACGCCGTGGTGGGCGTTGGCCGACAGCGCGCTGCCCTGGCCGGTTTCGAAGTACATCAGGTTCTGCCCGAGGGTGCCGCGTTTCAGCGAAAGGCCCGCTTCGTAGCCTTCCTGCAGCACGTTCAGGTTGATGCCGAACCCGGCGTTGGCCGCCTCGGTGCCGGCGATGGACTGGAACACCAGGTCCAGTGGCACGCCACGGTTGATCGCCTCGATCGAGGTGGTGACGTGGGTCAGCACGCAGGCCTGGGTGGGGATGTCGTAGCGCTGGATGATGGCGTCGAGCATTTCCAGCAGGGCGCAGATCGAGGCGATGCTGTCGGTGGCCGGGTTGATGCCGATCATGGCGTCGCCGTTACCGTACAGCAGGCCGTCGAGAATGCTGGCGGCGATGCCGGCTGGCTCGTCGGTGGGGTGGTTGGGCTGCAGCCGGGTCGACAGGCGCCCGCGCAGGCCCATGGTGCCACGGAACCGGGTGACCACGCGGATCTTCTGTGCCACCAGCACCAGGTCCTGCACGCGCATGATCTTCGACACCGCGGCGGCCATTTCCGGCGTCAGCCCGGGTGCCAGGTTGCGCAGGCTGTCCTCGTTGGCTTCTTCGCTCAGCAGCCAGTCGCGCAGGCCACCCACGGTCAGGTGGCTGACCGGGGCGAAGGCCTGGGCATCGTGGGTGTCGATGATCAGGCGCGTGACTTCATCATCTTCGTAAGGGATCAGCGCTTCGTTGAGGAAATGCGTCAGCGGGATATTGGCCAGGGCCATCTGCGCGGCGACCCGTTCGCCGTCGTTGCTGGCCGCGACGCCCGCCAGGTAGTCCCCCGAGCGGGCGGGGCTGGCCTTGGCCATCACTTCCTTGAGGCTGTCGAAGCGGTAAACCAGATGGCCGACCGTGTGTACGAAACTTGCCATACAGATTCTCCAGAGCCGCGGGTTGCCCCGCGGCGGGTGGCGGCGATCAGTGCAGGGCCTCTTCGGCCTTCTGAATCGCGGCGAATTCCTCTTCCGGTGTACCCGCGACCAGGTGGTGGCGGCTGTAGAAAGCAAAGTAGGCAATTAATACCGCATAGATCACTGCGGCGCCAATCACCACCCGTGGGTCGACCAGGAAACCGGCGACCACGGCGATGCAGGCCAGTACCAGTGCCAGGCCCGAGGTGAAGATGCCACCGGGGGTGCGGTATGGGCGCTCCATCTTCGGCCGGCGGATGCGCAGGGTGATGTGCGCGGCCATCATCAGCACGTACGACAGGGTAGCGCCGAACACTGCCACCAGGATCAGCAGGTCACCCTGGCCGGTCAGCGACAGGGCAAAGCCGATGATCCCGGGGATGATCAAGGCCAGTACCGGGGCCTTGCTCTTGTTGGTTTCCGACAGCTTGCGCGGCAGGTAGCCGGCGCGGGACAGGGCAAAGATCTGCCGGGAGTAGGCGTAGATGATCGAGAAGAAGCTGGCGATCAGCCCGGCCAGGCCGACCAGGTTGACGAAGCCACCCATCCAGGTGCTGCCGCCGTAGGCTTTGGACAAGGCTTCTACCAGCGGGTTGCCGGACGCTTTCAGTGCTTCGGAGCCTGCGCCGCCGGGGCCGACCACCAGGATCAGCAGGGCGAAGGCCAGCAGCACCAGCATGGCGCCGATCAGGCCGCGTGGCAGGTCACGCTTGGGGTTCTTGGTTTCTTCGGCAGCCAGCGGCACGCCCTCTACGGCGAGGAAGAACCAGATGGCATAGGGGATGGCCGCCCACACGCCGACATAGCCGAACGGCAGGAAGCTGCTGGCGCCCACGGCGTCCGTTTTGGCGATGTCGAACAGGTTGGCTGCATCAAAATGGGGCACCATGCTCACCAGGAACACGGCCAGGGCGATGGCGGCGATGGCGGTGATGATGAACATCAGCTTCAACGCCTCACCCACGCCAAAGATGTGGATGCCGATGAACACGATGTAGAACGCCAGGTAGATCATCCAGCCGCCGATGCCGAACAGTGACTGGCAGTAGGCGCCGATGAACACCGCGATGGCGGCGGGGGCGATGGCGTACTCGATGAGGATCGCCGTCCCGGTGAGGAAGCCGCCCCAGGGGCCGAATGCGCTGCGGGCAAAGCCGTAGCCGCCGCCTGCGGTGGGGATCATCGACGACAGTTCGGCCAGCGAGAAGCACATGCACAGGTACATGGTGGCCATCAGCAGGGTGGCGAGGAACATGCCGCCCCAGCCGCCCTGGGCCAGGCCGAAGTTCCAGCCGGCATAGTCGCCGGAGATGACGTAGGCCACGCCCAGGCCGACCAGCAGGACCCAGCCGGCGGCACCTTTTTTCAGTTCACGTTGCTGGAAATAGTCCGAGCCGACTTTTTCGAAGTCGACGGAAGAGCCTGCCGGCGAGCCGGCGGAATGATCGCTTGGCATAGATTCACCTGTTGTTTTTCTTGGTGGCCGGACGGGTTCCGGGCCGATGGTGATGGGTACTGCAGGAAGCGAGCCAGAGCGGTTGGTGCTCTGGATATTGTGTTTGCAGGTCCGGCCTCATCGCCGGCAAGCCGGCTCCCACAGGTACTGCACAGGTCTGGAATCCCCTGCGATCCCTGTGGGAGCGGGCGAGCCCGCGAAGGCCGCGACGCGGTTTAGAAGAAGCCCAACGGATTGATGTCGTAGCTCACCAGCAGGTTCTTGGTCTGCTGATAGTGGTCAAGCATCATCTTGTGGGTCTCACGCCCGACCCCCGACTTCTTGTAGCCACCGAACGCGGCATGCGCCGGGTACAGGTGGTAGCAGTTGGTCCACACGCGGCCAGCCTTGATCCCACGGCCCATGCGGTAGGCACGGTTGATGTCGCGGGTCCACACGCCGGCACCCAGGCCGAACTCGGTGTCGTTGGCGATCGCCAGGGCTTCGGCTTCGTCCTTGAAGGTGGTGACGCTGACCACCGGGCCGAAGATTTCTTCCTGGAACACGCGCATCTTGTTGTTGCCCTTGAGCAGGGTCGGCTGGATGTAGTAGCCGGTGGCCAGCGAACCTTCCAGTTTTTCCACCTTGCCGCCAGTCAGCAACTCGGCGCCTTCCTTCTGGGCGATGTCGAGGTACGACAGGATCTTCTCGAACTGCTGTTGCGAGGCCTGGGCGCCGACCATGGTGTCGGTGTCCAGCGGGTCGCCGCGCTTGATCTGCAGCACCTTCTTCATCACCACTTCCATGAACTGCGGGTAGATCGACTCCTGTACCAGTGCCCGTGACGGGCAGGTGCATACCTCGCCCTGGTTGAAGAACGCCAGCACCATGCCTTCGGCCGCCTTCTCGATGAAGCTTGGCTCGGCTTGCATGATGTCTTCGAAATACACGTTCGGCGACTTGCCGCCCAGTTCGACGGTGGACGGGATGATGTTCTCGGCGGCGCACTTCATGATGTGCGAGCCGACCGGGGTCGAGCCGGTGAAGGCGATCTTGGCGATGCGTTTGCTGGTGGCCAGTGCTTCACCGGCTTCGCGGCCAAAGCCTTGCACCACGTTGAGCACGCCTTTTGGCAGCAGGTCACCGATCACTTCCAGCAGCACGGTGATGCCCAGCGGGGTCTGTTCGGCCGGCTTGAGCACCACGCAGTTGCCGGCGGCCAGTGCCGGGGCGAGCTTCCAGGCGGCCATCAGGATCGGGAAGTTCCACGGGATGATCTGCCCGACCACGCCCAGTGGCTCATGGATGTGGTAGGCCACGGTGCCTTCGTTGATTTCCGCGGCGCCGCCTTCCTGGGCGCGGATGCAGCCAGCGAAGTAGCGGAAGTGGTCGACCGCCAGCGGAATGTCGGCATTGAGGGTTTCGCGGATCGGCTTGCCGTTGTCCCAGGTTTCGGTAATGGCCAGCAGTTCGAGGTTCTGCTCGATACGGTCGGCGATCTTCAGCAGAACGTTGGAGCGGTCCTGCACTGAGGTGCGGCCCCAGGCGTCGGCCGCAGCGTGGGCGGCATCCAGGGCTTTATCGATGTCTTCGGCAGTGGAGCGGGGGAATTCAGCGATCAGCTTGCCATTCACCGGGGAGGTATTTTCGAAGTACTGCCCCTTTACCGGAGGAACGAACTCACCACCGATGTAGTTGCCGTAGCGGCTCTTGAAGGAAACCTTCGCGCCTTCGGTACCGGGATGTGCGTAACGCATGGTGTGTCTCCTGGCTATTGTGTTTGTTAGGGAGTTGGAAAGCGTAGAGCAAAGGTTGGGCCAGCGTTTCGAGCACCAGGCAAATCAATGACTTGGCTCGGTTCTTTGGGCCGGGCCCACGGTCGCTGTGCCAGCGCCGGTACGCGCGGGGGTGACACTTTGTGCCATTTGCGACACGTAACCGGAGGGTGCATTGCAAAGCCTTCCCGGGTGGAGGATGCTGGCGGGACTCTCTATCTGCGGAGAACTACAACAATGCAGAGCAATCATTTCAGCCGCCATGCCCAGCAAGTCCATACCGTCGCCCATGGTGGGGCCGGGGAGGGCGGCAGTGACCCGTCCATCGCCCGCTCCTGGCTGCGCTGCCTGGAGGACTACCACCTCGACCCGTCGGTGATCGAGGCCCCGGTGGTGCTCGAGCATGGGCGCCTGCTGGAAAGCCGCGAGCGCCTGCGCCAGGTGCTGCAGATTGCCGACCATGAAATGAACAGCCTGCACCAGCAGCTTTCCGGGGCCGGCCATGCAGTGCTGCTGACCGATGCCCGTGGGGTGATCCTGAATTGTGTCAGCGCGCCGACCGAGCGGCGCAGCTTCGAGCGCGCCGGCCTGTGGCTGGGCGCTGACTGGAGCGAGGCGCGCGAGGGCACCAACGGCATCGGCACCTGCCTGGTCGAGCGCCAGGCGCTGACCATCCACCAGAACGAGCACTTTCGTGGCCGCCACACCGGCCTGACCTGCTCCGCCAGCCCGGTGTTCGACCCGCATGGCGAGCTGCTGGCAGTGCTGGATGTGTCTTCGGCGCGGCCCGACGTTTCCCGGCAGAGCCAGTTCCATACCATGGCCCTGGTCAACCTGTCGGCGAAGATGATCGAAAGCTGCTACTTCCTGCGCCATTTCGAACAGCAATGGCTGCTGCGTTTTCACCTGCAGGCCGAGTCGGTCGGCCTGTTCAGCGAAGGCCTGCTGGCGTTCGACGGTGACGGGCGCATCTGCGCCGCCAACCAGAGCGCGCTGAACCTGCTGGGCACGGTGCGTGGTGGCGTGCTGGGCAAGCCGCTGGAACGCTTTTTCGCTTGCAGCCACGACGAACTGTTCAGCCGCGCCACGCCCGGTGGCAGCACGGCCTGGCCGCTGCATACCCTGGACGGGCGCCAGGTGTTCGCCAGCCTGCGTGGCCAGGCGCGCGCACCGGTGTGGTCGGTGCCGGCCGCCCAGCCGCGACCCGCACGGGAAGTGGAACTGCTAATCTGCCTGCTCGACCCGGCCTTGCAGAACGACTTCCGCCGCAGCGTGCGGGTGTTCGAGCGCGATGTGCCGCTGTTGCTGCGCGGCGAGACCGGCTGTGGCAAGGAGGCCTTTGCCCAGGCCGTGCACCAGGCCAGCGAGCGGCGCGGCAAGCCGTTCGTTGCCATCAACTGTGCCTCGATCCCGGAGAGCCTGATCGAGAGCGAACTGTTCGGCTACCGCGGCGGCAGCTTTACCGGTGCGCGCAAGGAAGGCATGCGCGGCAAGCTGCTGCAGGCCGATGGCGGCACCTTGCTGCTGGACGAAATTGGCGACATGCCACTGGCCCTGCAAACCCGCCTGCTGCGCGTGCTGGAGGAGCGCCAGGTGGTGCCGATCGGTGGCGAGCCGCAGGCGGTCGACGTGCGCATTGTCAGCGCTACTCACCGTGACCTGCTGGAACGGGTAGAGCAGGGCAGTTTCCGCGAGGACCTGTATTACCGGCTGAATGGCCTGGAAGTGGCATTGCCTGCGGTGCGCGAGCGCAGTGACAAGGCGCAGTTGCTGGACTTTCTGCTGCGTCAGGAGGCACAGGGAGAACCGATCGATATCGAGCCCAGGGCGCGGCAGGCACTGCTCGACTTCGCCTGGCCGGGCAACGTGCGGCAGATGCGCAACGTGCTGCGTACCTTGGTGGCGCTTTGCGAAGACTCCCGGATCGTGTTCCCTGATCTCCCCGCCATTGTTCGCGAGGGCTTCGCCCTCGATCGCCGGCAAGCCAGCTCCCACCTCGATCGCGGTGGCTTCAGGCCATGTGCAATCCCTGTGGGAGCCGGCTTGCCGGCGATAGGGCCAGAGCAGGTAGCACAAGACAGTTGCTCCCTCAGGGTGAATGGGGCTTTCGAAGCTGGAGCTGTATCTGTGGGAGCTGGCTTGCCGGCGATAGGGCCTGCCGCGTTGGAGGATGCCGAGCGTCATGCGCTGCTGGCCACCCTGGAGGCAAAACACTGGCACCTCACCCGTGTCGCCGAGCACTTGGGCATCAGCCGCAATACCTTGTATCGAAAACTGCGCAAACACGGCATCACCAGGGCCGACTGAGCGAAACATCTGGTGCGATTTGTCGCGCCCTGGGCTACCCTGCCTCGATGTTTTGCGAGGTCGACCATGCATATTCACATTCTCGGTATTTGCGGCACTTTCATGGGCTCGCTGGCGGTGCTGGCCAAGGAACTTGGCCACCGCGTCACCGGCTCGGACGCCAACGTCTATCCCCCGATGAGCACCCAGCTCGAAGCCCAGGGCATCGAGCTGACCCAAGGCTATGACCCGGCCCAGCTGGACCCGGCGCCAGACCTGGTGGTCATCGGCAACGCCATGTCGCGTGGCAACCCGGCGGTGGAATACGTGCTGAACAAGGGCCTGCCCTATGTTTCCGGCCCGCAGTGGCTGGCCGACCACGTGTTGCAGGGCCGCTGGGTGCTGGCCGTTGCCGGTACCCACGGCAAGACCACTACCAGCAGCATGCTGGCCTGGGTGCTGGAACATGCCGGCATGAGCCCGGGCTTCCTGATTGGCGGTGTGCCGCAGAACTTTTCGGTGTCGGCGCGCCTGGGCGATACGCCGTTCTTCGTGGTCGAAGCCGACGAGTACGACAGCGCCTTCTTCGACAAGCGTTCGAAGTTCGTCCACTACCACCCGCGCACGGCGATCCTCAACAACCTTGAGTTCGACCATGCGGACATCTTCCCCGACCTGGCCTCGATCGAGCGGCAGTTCCACCACCTGGTGCGCACTATCCCTAGCGAAGGCCTGGTCATCCACCCCACCACCGAGCTGGCGCTGGAGCGGGTGATCGGCATGGGTTGCTGGACCCCGGTGCAGACCACCGGCGAAGGTGGCCAGTGGCAAGCCCGTCTCCTCAGCCCCGACGGCTCGCGTTTCGAAGTGCTGTTCGACGGCGAAGCGCAGGGCGTGGTGGACTGGGCGCTGACTGGCCAGCACAACGTCGCCAACGCCCTGGCCACCCTGGCAGCGGCGCGCCATGTAGGCGTGATGCCAGCCATGGGCATCGAAGGCCTGAGCGCCTTCAAGAGCGTCAAGCGGCGCATGGAGAAGGTTGCCGAAGTGCAGGGCGTGACCATCTACGATGACTTCGCCCACCACCCGACCGCCATCGCCACCACCCTCGACGGCCTGCGCAAGCGCGTCGGCGAGGCCCCGGTGATCGCCGTGATCGAGCCGCGCTCCAACTCGATGAAGCTCGGTGCCCACCGTGACGGCCTGCCGGAAAGCGTCAACGACGCGGACCAGGTGATCTGGTACGCCCCGGCCAACCTTGGCTGGGACCTGGCTGCCACCGCCGCGCAATGCAAAGTGCCCAGCGTGGTGGCCGACAGCCTCGAAGCGATCATCGAGCGGGTCAAGGGCCAGGCTCGCCCAGGCACCCATGTGGTGATCATGAGCAACGGCGGCTTCGGCGGCCTGCACGGCAAGCTGGCCGAGGCACTGAAGTGAGCGGGCCGGAACGCATCACCCTGGCCATGACGGGCGCCTCTGGCGCTCAGTATGGCCTGCGCCTGCTCGACTGCCTGGTGCGTGAGGACCGCGAGGTGCACTTCCTGATCTCCAAGGCCGCGCAACTGGTGATGGCTACCGAGACGGACGTGGTGCTGCCGGCCAAGCCACAGGCGATGCAAGCCTTCCTCACCGAATATACCGGTGCTGCCGACGGGCAGATTCGCGTGTATGGCAAGGAGGACTGGATGTCGCCGGTGGCCTCGGGTTCCGGCGCCCCGGCGGCAATGGTGGTGGTGCCCTGTTCCACCGGCACGCTGTCGGCGATTGCCACCGGTGCCTGCAACAACCTGATCGAACGTGCTGCCGACGTTACCCTCAAGGAGCGTCGCCAGCTGATCCTGGTGCCGCGCGAAGCGCCGTTCTCCACCATCCACCTGGAGAACATGCTCAAACTGTCGCAGATGGGCGCGGTGATCCTGCCGGCGGCGCCGGGCTTTTATCACCAGCCGCAGACCATCGACGACCTGGTCGACTTCGTGGTGGCGCGCATTCTCAACCTGCTGAACATTCCCCAGGACATGTTGCCGCGCTGGGGTGAGCACCACTTCGGGGTGGATGATTGAAGCGAGCGCTGGCGGGTTTGCTGGCGCTGGTGCTGCTTGGTGGCTGCGCCACGGTGCGCACGCTGGATGCCAACAAGCCCGGGGCACCGGTGGTGTATGCCGGTACCCGGTTGGACTTGTATGTGATCAATGGCGGGTGCTGCCCGCGGGATCGTTACGGGGCTGATGCGCCGGCGTATCCGGGGCTGGACCTGCCGGGGAGCATGTTGCTCGATACTCTGTTGTTGCCGTTGTCGCTGCTCACAGCGGCCGGTGTTGGTTTTCAGGCCACCGGTGGCCTGTGAGGGCCCTTTCGCGGGCACGCCCGCTCCTACAGGGATCACTGTACCTGTGGGAGCGGGCGTGCCCGCGAAGAGGCCATCACAAGTGAAGCCTATTTCTTGCCCAACCTGCGCAACTCATCCGACTCCACAATCCGCACCCCGTCCTCTTCCTCCAGCGCCAGCCGCCACAGCGCCCGGGCCAAGGTACAAGCCTCGATCCCCCGATACTTCCCGGGTATCAGCTTGGCAAACGGCGAAGCCAACTGTTCGCCGAGCCGCGGCTGGACCCGCTCGCCCAGCAGCAACGATGGCCGCACGATAGTCAGCTGTGGCCAATCCTGGGCCTTGAGCGCCTCTTCCATCTCGCCCTTGACCCGGTTGTAGAAAACCGACGATTTCGGGTCGGCGCCCAAGGCACTGACCACCAGCAGATGCCGTGCGCCCAACTCCCGGGCGCGCTTGCTGAACGCCACCACCATGTCCAGATCCACCGCGCGGAAGGCCGATTCGGAACCGGCCTGCTTCAGCGTGGTGCCCAGGCAGCAATAGGCGATATCGACCCGCCCGGCCAGCTGTGGAAGGAACACCGCCGGGTCGCCTACCGGGTTTTCCAGGTGCGGGTGCTCGGCCAGTGGCCGGCGGGTTGGCGCCAGTACGCGGGTGATGGTGGGCTCGTTGAGCAGGCGGTCGAGCAGGTGTTCACCTGTCAGACCCGTGGCACCGGCAAGCAGGACATGCTGAGGCGTCAAATACATGATGTCTCTCCCTTGTTACACACAAGCTTAGTGGTTGCCGGGCGTTTGCGCCTGTTCCCCCACGTTGGCCTGTGCGGCGTTACGCAATGCTTCTTCGGCCTGTTGCCGGCGCAGGTGCTGCCAGTGCTCAAGCACATTCGGCGGCGCCCACAGCTGCGGTTCGGAGGCCTCGAAACCTTCCCTTTGTTCTCTTTCGGCAACGCTGGCGCGCGCCAGTTCAAACGCCTGTTTCAGGTCGTCGGTCTGGTTCAGCGCTTCGGCGAACAGGGCATCGCCGAAGTAGGTGAAATCGGCTTCTTCCGAGCAACCGAAGGACACGCGGTCGGCCCGGGCGGCGGTCATGATCACCGTGCGCTCGTCCTTGAGCGGGGCGATATAGCCCCCTGAATAGCACGCGGATATGACAATGACCTTGTCGCGGTCCTTCAGCGGTGCCAGGGCGCTGGCGAGTTCATCGGCGGACAGGTCGGCCAGCTGCAGGCGCGGCTGGTCGAACACCAGCTGGTGGTCGTGGCTGCCATGGCTGGTGAGGTAGATGAACACCAGGTCTTCGGGGCCGCTGCGCTCGGCCAGGGTGCGGGCGGCGCGGGTAAGGTTTTCACGCGTGGCCATGGGGCGGGTGGTCATGTGGTCGCGGTGGTTGACCAAGGTCACCTGGCCACGGGCGCCAAAGCGCACCTTGAGCATGTTGCTGACGTAGTCGGCTTCGCGCATGAACACGCTCTGCTGGCCATCGCCGCCTACCACCAGGCTGTACAGCTGGACTGCTGGCGCCGACCGCGGTACCCGGGTCAGCGCTTCGTCCAGCAAACGGCCCTGGTTGAGCAGTGCCAGGTCCAGCGGGTCGGGCAACAGTTTGCCGTTCTGGTCCCGTACGCGCACGCCGTTGCTCCAGGTGCCGCTTTCGACCTTGCCGTTGGTCATGATCAGCCGGCCCTGGCCGTGGTAGGCATCGTTGAGGAAGCCACCGATGTACTTGCTGCCGTCGGCCAGTTGCAGGCTGCCCTGGCCCGACAGGCGCCAGTCGGCGAAGGTGCCCTTGTAGTGGCTGCCATCGCTGCCCAGCAGTTCGCCTTCGCCGACCAGCGAGCCGTCCTTGAATTCGCCGATCCACACATCACCATCGGCGTTTTCGTAGCGGCCACGGCCTTCCAGGCGGTTGTCCTTGAACTCACCGATGTACTGCTCGCCGTCGACGCTGTCGTAGGTGCCGCTGCCTTCCAGCTGGCCGTTGATGAAGTGGCCGCTGAACTGGTTGCCGCTGGCATCGCTGCGCACCCCGGCACCGTTGGGCTTGCCCTTGGCGAACAGGCCCTGGTAGCGGCTGCCGTCGGCCAGTTCCAGCTCGCCGGCGCCTTCGTACAGGTCGTCCTTGAACTGGCCGCGGTAGGTCTGGTCGGCTTGCTTGAGGGTGCCTTCGCCGTCGCGGCGGCCGTGGCTGAAGGTGCCGGCATAGTGGCTGCCCGGGGTATTCAGCTCACCCAGCCCCTGGAACAGCCCTGCGGCGAACTGGCCGCGGTACACCTCGCCGTTGCGGCCGTGCCATTCGCCCTGGCCGTGCCATTGGCCGTCCTTGAAGGTACCGGCGTACCAGCTGCCGTTGGGATAGTCGATCCGTCCCTCGCCTTGCAGCAGGCCATCGACCACCTGCCCCCGGTACCGCCCACCGTCAGGCAGGCGCGCATCCGGCGGGAGCAGCGATTCGCCATCGCCGCAGGCGGCGAGCAGCAGGACCAGGGTGACGGGGAGCAGTGAACGCATGGCGAGAACCGGGCAATAGGTCTGCCGAGTATGACGCAGAATGGGATCCTGAAACAGCGAAGGCATGTGCTGGCGCAGCTCTCGAGCCTGCACTGCATCCAAAAGCTGGCACGGAACCTGTGGGAGCGGGCGTGCCCGCGAACACCGGCGAAGCCGGTGCCATCCACCGAGCTGCCTGATTCGCGGGCACGCCCGCTCCCACAGGTTCCGCGGGGACTTTCAACTTTGCGTAATACCTGTGAGAGCAACTGTCTTGCTCAATTTCAAAAAGCTGGCGCGATCCCTGTGGGAGCGGGCGTGCCCGCGAACACCGGCGGAGCCGGTGCCATCCACCGAGTTGCCTGCTTCGCGGGCACGCCCGCTCCCACAGGTTCCGTGTTGCCTTTGAGGTGCAATCAGCGCACGCCTGGCGAAACGATGATCTTCACGTTCTCCTCCTTGTTGTTGACCAACTCCTCGAAGCCCAGCTCGACAATCTGCTCCAGCCCGATCCGCCCGGTCACCAGCGGGCGAATGTCCAGCCTGCCGTCAGCGATGAAGGCAATCACATCGGCAAACTCGCCGTTGTACGCCAACGCTCCCAGCACCTGCTTTTCGGTGGACACCAGTTCGAAGAAGTTGAATTCGCTAGGCTCCTCGAATATCCCCACCAACACGCACTTGCCCGCCTTGCGGATGGTGTCGATAGCCAGCTTGGCCGTGTGCTTGTTGCCGATGCATTCAAAACTCACATCCGCCCCCAGCCCGGCAGTCAGCTTGCGAATTTCCGCCAGGGCGTCGCACTGGCTGGGGTCCAGCACCACGCTGGCGCCAACCTCTTTGGCCTTGGCCTTGCGTGCCGAGGACATTTCCAGGGCGATCACCTGCGCCGCGCCTGCCGCCTTGGCACACATGATGGTGCACAAACCGATAGTGCCGGCTCCAACTACCACCACCGTTTGGCCAAGCAGACTGCCGGCCTTCTTTACCGCATGCATGCCCACCGCCAGCGGTTCGATCAGCGCCCCGGCCTCTGCCGGGAAACCCTGCGGCAGCCGGTACAGCAGGTTGGCGGGCACGTTGACCAGTTCGGCAAAGGCGCCGTTGTTCATCAGGCCGGTGAAGGCCAGCCGCTCGCAGATGTTGTACAGGCCGTGGGTGCAGTAGTAGCAGGTGCCGCAATGCTGGCAGGCGTCCGCAGCCACCGGGTCACCGACGGCAAAACCTTCCACGCCTTCACCCAGCTTGGCGATCTGGCCGCAGAACTCGTGGCCGAGGATGCACTGGCCCTGGATGCCGGTCAGCGGGTGTGGTGCCTCCACCGGGATGAACACCGGGCCGGCGACGTATTCGTGCAGGTCGGAGCCGCAGATGCCGCACCAGTCCACCTTGATCTGTACCCAGCCGGGCGCAGGGTCGGCCGGCAGGGGCACCTGTTCGACGCGAATATCATTGCGGCCATGCCAGACGGCGGCACGCATGTGGGTGTGGCTCAGGTCATTCATTGTTGTTCTCCAGGCTCACGGAAAGGGCTTAGTGCTTGCGCAGGAACGCGAGCAGTTGCTGGTTGACCTGTTCGGCCGCCTCCATCTGCACCATGTGCCCAGCCTCGGGCAGCACCAGCACTTCAGCCTCCAGCCCTTCGGCATGGCTGGCCGGGATGATCGCGTCCTTGCCGCCCCACACCACCTGTGCCGGGTGCTGCCCCAGCACCCCGCGCAGGTCGTGGCGCTGCCGGTCGCCGTCGGCGATGGCCGATGCCAACAGGCGCAACGCGTCGTCCACCCCTTCCAGGCGCTTGAACTTGAGCATGTCCTCCAGCATCTGCCGGGTGACCAGTGCCGGGTCGGCAAACAGCTGCACCATCTGCGGCTTGAGGGCATTGCGGTTGGCGGCAGCGACGAAGCCTTGCAGGTACTGCCCGTTGATCGCCTCGCCCAGCCCGGCACTGGCCACCAGGCTCAGGCTGGCCACCCGCTGCGGCGCCAGGCGCGCCACGTTCAGGCTGACCGCGCCACCCATGGAGTGGCCGGCCAGGTGGGCCTTGGCGATGTCCAGGTGGTCGAGCAGGGCCAGCACGGTTTCGCTCAACTCATCCAGGTCGCCCCGTTGCAGGGCCTTGGCCGACTCGCCATGGCCCGGCAGGTCGAGGGCGATCACCCGTCGCTCGGCAGCCAGCGCCGGGTGGTTGAACAGCCAGTTGTTGAGGTCGCCGCCAAAACCGTGCACCAACACCAGTGGCGTGCCGCCTTCGCCCAGCTCGAACCAGCGCAGCAGGCGGCCCCCCACTTGCGCCTTCTGCGGGGCCGGCCCCTGGGCCTGGTCGGCGCCACCCTCGGCGACGAATTCGGCCTGGAAGCGCTGCACCACGGCATCGATTTCAGCCTCTTCGGCTTCGCCTTCCACCACCACCGCCAGCAGGGCACCGACCGGCAGGGTTTCATCCGGTTTGGCCACCTGGCGGCGCAACACTCCGCTGAACGGGGCTTCGACGCTGCTGCTGATCTTGTCGGTCTCGACGTCCAGCACCTCGTCGCCCTTGTTGATTTCGTCACCTTCCTGTTTCAGCCAGGTATCCACCCGGCCCTCGGTCATCGACAGGCCCCACTTGGGCATGGTCAGGGTATGGATCTGGCTCATGCGGCACTCCTTGCGGCTTCGATCACTTTGCGTACCGCAGCCTCGATCTTCGCCGCGTCAGGGATGTACAGGTCTTCCAGGGCATCGGAGAACGGCACGGGAGTATGCGGGGCGGTGACCATTTCGATCGGGCCCTTGAGCGCGCCGAAGGCCTTCTGTGCCACCAGCGCGCTGATGTCGGTGGCCATGGAGCAACGCGGGTTGGCTTCGTCGATCACCACCAGGCGGCCGGTCTTTTCCACGCTTTCCAGGATGCTGTCCTCATCCAGCGGGCTGGTGGTGCGCAGGTCCAGCAGCTCGCAGTCGATACCCTGGCGGGCCAGGTTGTTGGCTGCTTCCAGCGCCACATGCACCATGCGGCCATAGGTGACCAGGGTCACGTCGTCACCATCGCGCAGGAAGTTGGCTTCGCCGAACGGCACGGTGTAGACCTCTTCCGGTACCTCGCCTTGCATGCTGTACAGCAGCTTGTGCTCGCAGAAGATCACCGGGTCGTTGTCGCGGATCGCCTGAATCAACAGGCCCTTGGCATCGTACGGCGAGGACGGGCAGACCACCTTCAGGCCGGGAATGTGCGTCCACAGCGAGGTGAGCATCTGCGAGTGCTGGGCCGCCGCGCGCAGGCCGGCGCCGTACATGGTGCGCATCACCAGCGGGGTGACCGCCTTGCCGCCGAACATGTAGCGGAACTTGGCGGCCTGGTTGAGGATCTGGTCCAGGCAGCAGCCGGCGAAGTCGACGAACATCAGCTCGCACACCGGGCGCAGGCCCTGGGTGGCAGCACCAACGGCGGCGCCGACGTAGCCGATTTCCGACAGCGGCGCGTCGAGCACGCGCCCCGGGAACTGATGGTAAAGGCCCTTGGTCACGCCCAGCACGCCACCCCAGGCATCATCCTCGCCGGGGGCACCGGCGCCGCCGGCAACGTCTTCGCCAATGATGAACACCGTGTTGTCGCGGCGCATTTCCTGGGCCAGGGCTTCGTTGATGGCCTGCTGGTAGCTGATCTTTCTTGCCATGGTGATTCTCCTGTTGTTCTTGTAATCCGCGGCTCAGGGGTAGGCGACGTAGACGTCGGTGAGCAGGTCGGCGGGCTGTGGCTTGGGATCGGACTTGGCGCGGCGCACGGCGTCTTCGATCAGGTCTTCGACGCGGGCGTCGATGGCGTCCAGTTGCGCAGCCGTGAGCAGGCCGGCGCGGGTGGTCTTGTTGCGGAACTGCATGAGGCAGTCGCGGGATTCGCGCAGGTTCTTCACTTCGTCCGGGGCGCGGTAGGTTTGTGCATCGCCTTCGAAATGGCCGTAGTAGCGGCTGAGCTTGACCTCGATCAGCGACGGGCCTTGCCCGGAGCGTGCACGTTCGATGGCAGCACCGGCGGCTTCGTACACGGCAAAGAAATCGAAACCGTCGATGGTGACACCGGGCATGCCGAACCCGGCGGCGCGGTCGGCGATATGGTCGCAGGCAACCGACCAGGTCGAGGCGGTGGCTTCGGCGTAGCCGTTGTTCTCGGCCACGAAGATGCACGGCAGGTTCATGATCGAGGCCATGTTCATGGCTTCGAACACGGCGCCTTCGTTGGAAGCGCCATCGCCGAAGAAGGCCACCGATACATCGTCGCTGCCCTTGATCTTGGCCGCCAGCCCGGCCCCGGCCACCAGCGGTGCACCGGCACCGACGATGCCGTTGGCGCCGAGCATGCCTTTTTCCAGGTCGGCGATATGCATCGAACCGCCCTTGCCACCGCACACGCCGGTCTTCTTGCCGTAGATTTCGGCCATCATGCCGTACACATCCACGCCCTTGGCGATGCAGTGGCCATGGCCACGGTGGGTCGAGGCGATGCAGTCGCTGTCGCGCAGGTGGGCCATCACCCCGGCCGCGGAAGCCTCTTCGCCGGCATACAGGTGGACGAAGCCGGGGATCTCGCCGGTGGCGAACTCCACGTGCAGGCGTTCTTCGAAGGCGCGGATGGTGCGCATCACTTCATAGGCATGCAGCAATTGTTCGGTACTGAGTTGATTGGACATCTTGTAGTTCTCCAGGGTTGTCTCAACACGGGTTTGCAGGGTGCAACCGGTGGCCGCGCGGTACGGCCAGCAGGTGATGGCGGGCGGCATGCGCCAGCACGGCCTCGACATCCACGCTCAACGGGCCTTGGTGATCGAGGGTGATGGTGGGGGTGTCGTGCTCGGCGAATTCGATTTCGCGCTCGCCGTCCAATGCCAGGGTGCCGCTGGCCAGGCTCAGGCGATGGGCTACGCCGGGCGTCAGCGGGCCGCTGGCGGTGATGCCGCAGCCTTGCAGCAGGCCGGGTGCCAGCGGCGCCAGCAGCGCCTGCTCGGCGCCGGGGTTCAGGCGTACCCAGGCGCCGTGCGGGTCCTGGCGCGAGACTGGGCACCACAGGCCGCACAGGGCCGAGAGGCCAATGGCATGGGGTTCAGCGAAACAGGCGAAGACTTCACAAAGGTCCTCGCTGCGGCTCAGTGCCCGAGCGCCGATGAAACGCTGGGGCGACACCGCCACCTCCACCAGGGCCCATTCGGCAAGCTGTTGTTCGGGCACCTTAACCAGCAGGCGCTTGTTGCGGCGCAGGCCGATGCTGGCCGGTACCCGGCCGCTGGCAAGCAGGCCACCGGCCAGGCCGGCGCTGGTGGCCTCGCGCAGTTCGGGGAAGGCATTGTTGGTGCCGGTGGACAAGGTCAGCAGCGGTACGTCACCGGCCTCGGCAGCGACTGCCTTGTGGGTGCCGTCGCCGCCAAGCACGGCGATCATCGCCACACCGCGTTCGACCATGCGGCGGGTGGCCAGGCGGGTATCGGCAACGGTCTGGGTCAGTGGCAGGTCGAGTATTTTGATGGCAGGCCAGTGCTGGTCACGGGCGACCGGGCCCTGGCTGGCCTTGAGCACGGCGGCGGCAATGCCGGTCATGTCACTGGGCAGCAGCACCTGACCGATGCCGGTGGCACCGAAGGCGGCCAGCAGGCGCTGGATCGCCGAAGCCTTGTCGGTGCTCGAATAGAGCCCGGCGTTGGCGGTCAGGCGGCGCAGGTCGCGGCCAGAGGCAGGGTTGGCAATGATCCCGATGGTCGGGGCGGGTAGCGGCATGGCGCACCTCGTATTTTTTGTTTGCCAGGGCAGGAGCAAGCGCGGTGCCAGCTTTTTTTAGATTGGCTGAAGTGGCTGCAATAGAGCGGTTTGCTTGCGCTTCGGCAGGGGCTGATGGTTTGGCTGGCGAGACGCCCGGTGCCAGTGCGGGGCCGACGTTGCCGAGACGCTGAGACGCTGCGTCTCAAGCCGGCCGGTAATCACGCAGTGCTTGTCGGGGCATGCCCGGAAGCGCTTAATGGCCGGACAACGATAAAAACAGCAACGAGAACCGGAGGGCCTGAATGCTTGCCGCGAACTCCCGAGCCCATGTCGACTGCGTCAGCAGGGTGCTGAAGAATGCCGACCGCCTGCCGCAGGCGCCGGTGCCACCGCTGATTCTCGATTCATGGCGCCGTTCCATGGAGCTGTACCGCCTCGACCCCGGGTCCCAGCAGGGGCCGCGCATCTTGTCCCAAAGCCTGCTCAACGAGTGCCGTGAGCGCGCCGAACTGTTCCTGCGTATCGCCAGCGATGCCGTGGCCCGCCTGCATGAACGGGTGCGCGATGCCGACTACTGCGTGCTGCTCACCGATGCCTTGGGGCGCACCATCGATTACCGGGTCGAGTCGGCCATCCGCAACGACTGCCGCAAGGCCGGGCTGTACCTGGGCACCTGCTGGTCGGAGGGCGAGGAGGGCACCTGCGGCGTGGCGGCGGTGTTGACCAGCAAGGCGCCGGTCACGGTACACAAGCGCGACCACTTCCGCGCTGCGTTCATTGGCCTGACCTGTACGGCGGCACCGGTGTTCGACCCGTTGGGCGAGTTGCTGGGCGTGGTGGATGTCTCGGCCTTGCAGTCGCCGGATGATCGCCGCAGCCAGCACCTGATCCGCCAACTGGTCGAGCAGACTGCCCGCGAGATCGAAAATGCCTTCTTCATGCACAGTGCCCAAGGCCATTGGGTGATGCGTGCCCATGGCACGCCGGGCTATGTGGAAAGCCAGCCCGACTACCTGCTGGCCTGGGATGGCGATGGCCGCCTGCAGGCGATCAACAGCCTGGCGCGCCAGCGGCTGGTGGAGCACCTGGGGCGTTTGCCCGAGCACATTGGCGAGCTGTTCGACATGGACCAGCTGCGCCGCGTGAACGCATCGTCTGCACAGCGCCTGCCGGGCCTGGGTGGGCTGTACGGCCGGGTCAGCGCACCCCGCCAGCGCCAGCGTGCGCAGCCGTTGCGCCAGGCCCAGGACGCCCGCATCGAGCAGCATCTGCGCCTGGCCACGCGGGTCAAGGACTGCAACCTGGCGGTGCTTGTGCAAGGCGAGACGGGGGCCGGCAAAGAGGTATTCGCCCGCCAGCTGCATCAGCAAAGCCTGCGTCGCGATGGCCCGTTCGTCACCCTGAACTGCGCGGCCATTCCGGAAAGCCTGATCGAGAGCGAGCTGTTCGGCTATGTGGCCGGGGCCTTCACCGGGGCTTCCAGCAAAGGCATGCAGGGGCTGTTGCAGCAGGCCGATGGCGGCACGTTGTTCCTCGACGAAATAGGCGACATGCCGCTGAACCTGCAAACCCGGTTGCTGCGCGTGCTGGCCGAGGGTGAAGTGGCGCCGCTGGGCGCGGCGCGGCGGGAGCGGGTGGATATCCAGGTGATTTGCGCGACCCACCGTGATTTGGCGGCGATGGTGGAGGATGGGCGTTTTCGTGAGGACCTGTACTTCCGCCTGGCCAATGCCCGCTTCGAGTTGCCGCCGCTGCGCGAGCGTGAGGACCGCTTGGGGTTGATTCACCAGTTGCTGGCCGAGGAAGCCGAGGCCTGCGGGGTCGAGGTGGTGTTGGCGGATGATGCGCTGCAGGCGCTGCTGGTTTACCGCTGGCCGGGGAACTTGCGCCAGCTGCGGCAGGTGTTGCGCTATGCCTGTGCGGTGAGCGAGGGCGGGCGGGTACAGGTGCAGGACCTGCCGCAGGAAGTACGTGGCGAGGTGGTCGCTTCGGCGGAAAGCAGCATGTCTTGTCCGGCCCGGCAGTTGCTGCTGGATGCGCTGATCCGCCATCGCTGGAAGCCGGCCGATGCGGCGCGGGCTTTGGGGATATCGCGGGCGACCTTGTACCGGCGGGTGCATGAGCACCACATCGAGATGCCGCGGATGAAGGGGTAGGGCCCGGGGGCTGCTTTGCAGCCCAATCGCCGGCAAGCCAGCTCCCACCTCGACCGCATAGACCTCAAGCCGTGTGCAATCCCTGTGGGAGCTGGCTTGCCGGCGATGAGGCCCTGACAGGCAATAAAAAACCCCGGAACAAGTCCGGGGTTTTCAGTACATCACACTACGCGATCACTCCTGGCTCCCACCTCGACCGCATAGACCTCAAGCCGTGTGCAATCCCTGTGGGAGCTGGCTTGCCGGCGATGAGGCCCTGACAGGCAATAAAAAACCCCGGCACAAGTCCGGGGTTTCGGTACATCACACTACGCGATCACTCCTGGCTAGCCAGTTTGTGCTCGAGGTAGTGAATGTTGACGCCGCCTTTGCAGAAACCTTCATCACGCACCAGGTCGCGGTGCAGCGGGATGTTGGTCTTGATGCCGTCGACGACGATCTCGTCCAGGGCATTGCGCATGCGCGCCATGGCTTCGTCGCGGTCCTTGCCGTAGGTGATCAGCTTGCCGATCAGCGAGTCGTAGTTCGGCGGAACCGAGTAACCGCTGTACAGGTGCGAATCCACACGCACGCCGTTGCCGCCCGGGGCGTGGAAGTGCTTCACCTTGCCTGGGCTCGGGATGAACTTCTTCGGGTCTTCGGCGTTGATACGGCATTCCAGCGCATGGCCACGGATGACCACGTCTTCCTGGCGGAACGACAGCTTGTTGCCAGCGGCGATGCTCAGCATCTCCTTGACGATGTCGATACCGGTCACCATCTCCGACACCGGGTGCTCAACCTGCACGCGGGTGTTCATCTCGATGAAGTAGAAGCGGCCGTTCTCGTACAGGAACTCGAAAGTACCCGCACCACGGTAGCCGATCTCGATGCACGCATCGACGCAGCGCTTGAACACTTCCTGACGGGCTTTCTCGTCGATGCCCGGGGCTGGCGCTTCTTCCAGTACCTTCTGGTGACGGCGCTGCAGCGAGCAGTCACGGTCGCCCAGGTGGATGGCGTTGCCCTGGCCGTCGGACAGTACCTGTACTTCCACGTGACGTGGGTTGGTCAGGAACTTCTCCAGGTAGACCATCGGGTTGCCGAAGGCTGCACCGGCTTCGGTACGGGTGAGCTTGGCCGAGGAAATCAGGTCCTCTTCCTTGTGCACCACGCGCATGCCGCGACCACCACCGCCACCGGCGGCCTTGATGATCACCGGGTAGCCGACGTCACGAGCAATCGCCAGGGCGACTTCTTCATCTTCCGGCAGCGGGCCATCGGAGCCCGGTACGGTCGGTACGCCCGACTTGATCATCGCGTCCTTGGCCGAAACCTTGTCGCCCATCAGGCGAATGGTGTCGGCTTTCGGGCCGATGAAGGCGAAACCGGATTTTTCCACCTGCTCGGCGAAGTCGGCGTTTTCCGCCAGGAAGCCATAGCCCGGGTGGATCGCGGTGGCGCCGGTCACTTCGGCGGCAGCGATGATCGCCGGGATATGCAGGTAGGAATCCTTGGACGATGCAGGGCCGATGCAGACCGACTCGTCTGCCAGGCCCAGGTGCATCAGTTCACGGTCGGCAGTGGAGTGCACGGCGACGGTCTTGATGCCCAGCTCTTTGCAGGCACGCAGGATCCGCAGGGCAATTTCCCCGCGGTTGGCGATCAGGACTTTTTCGAGCTTCCCAGACATCGTTGGCTCTCCGCGATTCAAACGACGGTGAACAGCGGCTGGTCGAACTCAACCGGCTGGCCGTCTTCTACCAGGATGGCGTCGATGACACCGCCAACATCGGCTTCGATGTGGTTCATCATCTTCATGGCTTCGACGATGCACAGGGTGTCGCCTTTCTTCACGCTCTGGCCAACTTCAGCGAAGTTCGGCGAGGTCGGCGAAGGCTTGCGGTAGAAGGTACCTACCATCGGCGAGCGGATCACGGTGCCTTTCAGGGCCGGGGCAGCGGCAGCGGCTTCAGCGGCCGGAGCGGCAGCGGCGACCGGGGCAGCAACAGGGGCAGCGGCTACCGGAGCCGGTGCGAAGTACTGCTGGGCAGCTGGGGTCTTGCTGTGACGGCTGATACGGACCGACTCTTCGCCTTCCTTGATCTCCAGTTCGTCGATGCCAGACTCTTCCAGCAGCTCGATCAGTTTCTTGACTTTACGGATATCCATTAATCATCAACTCCCAAAGGTTCGGTCAGGGGGCGAAATACAAAAAAACGTATCTGAAACGTTTCTCTCGAACCCTGGCCCACTGAGGCCAGGGTTTTCATCATTTGGGCTGTGCGTTGGCAGCCAGTTGTTCCAGCGCGGACTCCAGGGCCAGGCGATAACCGCTGGCGCCCAGGCCGCAAATCACCCCTACGGCAACATCGGAAAAGTAGGAGTGGTGGCGGAACGGTTCGCGTTTGTGCACGTTGGACAAGTGCACTTCGATGAATGGGATGCTCACCGCAAGCAATGCGTCACGTAATGCGACGCTTGTGTGGGTGAAAGCAGCCGGATTGATCAGGATGAAGTCCACACCCTCGTTGCGTGCGGCGTGAATGCGGTCGATCAGTTCGTATTCGGCGTTGCTCTGCAGGTACTGCAGATGGTGGCCTGCGGCGCGGGCACGTTGCTCCAGGTCCTGGTTGATCTGGGCCAGGGTCACGGCGCCGTAGTGGCCAGGCTCGCGGGTACCGAGCAGGTTGAGGTTGGGGCCGTGGAGCACCAGTAGCGTTGCCATCTGCGGATTCCTTGGATTTGTAGGGCAATTCGACACAGCGCGGCGAGTGTGCCGTAAAGCGACGGCAAGTGTCCAGTTCCCGGCAATAGCCAGCACGATGTCCGAGGTTCGCGCGAAGTATGTGACCAAATAATTAAATTTGGTCACTGATTTCAGGATTTTTCACAGCTCGCGGGAAGTTATAGACCGACTTTGCCGCGCACGCGTGTCAGAATTTGCGCGAATTCATCGGCATTTATCTCGCCAATGACCCGATCAGCGGTTATTTCGCTACCGTTCGCGGCAAAGAACAACAGGGCGGGAGGGCCGAACAGCTGGTAGCGGTCGAGCAGGCTGCGTTGTTCGGCATTGCTTTCGGTGATGTCGAAACGCAGCAGCTTGAAGCCAGCCAGTTGCGCTTGCACCTGCGGGGCGGTGAGCACCTCGCGCTCGATCACCTTGCAGCTGATGCACCAGTCGGCGTACCAGTCCAGCAGTACCGGCTGGCCGGCCGCCTTGGCCTGGGCCAGGGCTGCGTCCAGTGCGGCGGGGGTAGTGATGGTCTGCCAGCTATCCGCCTGCACCGCCGGCCCGTTGCCGGTGGCCACAAGGGTTGCCGGCGGCAGCGGGCGCAGTGGGTCGCCGTGGCCGCTGAGGGCGCCGTACCAGCAGGCCAGGGCGTACACCAGCAGGGCCAGGCCGAGCAGTTGGGCCAGGCGCTGGCGCGCGGTCTTGACGACAAACTCGAGGGCACCGAGGAACAGCGCCACGCCAGCGGCGAGGAAACCGACCAGCAGCAAGGTCAGCGGGCCTGGCAGCACACGGCTGAGCAAGCCGATGGCCAAGCCCAGCAGCAGGACGCCGATGGCGTTCTTCACCGTGTTCAGCCAAGGGCCGCTTTTCGGCAGCCACGCCGCGCCACCGGTAGCCACCAGCAGCAATGGTGCGCCCATGCCCAGGCCCAGGGCGAACAGCTTGAGTGCGCCGCCCAGGGCATCGCCGCTGGCGCTGATGTACAGCAACGCACCGGCCAGCGGCGCCGACACACAGGGCGAAACCAGCAGGCTGGAAAGTACGCCCAGTATTGCCGCGCCCAGCAGCGAGCCGCCCCGGGTGTGGCTGGCGACATTGTTCAGGCGGTTGCTCAGGGCTTGCGGCAGTTTCAGTTCGAACAGGCCGAACATGGCCAGGGCGAACACCACGAAGAACAGCGCGAAGGGCACCAGCACCCAGGCCGACTGCAGGCGCGCCTGCAGGTTCAGGCCGGCGCCGAACAACCCCATCAGGGCGCCGAGTACCGCGAAGCTGGCTGCCATCGGCAGCACGTAGGCCAGCGACAGCGCCAGCCCGCGCAGGCCGCCGGCCTGGCCACGCAGCACCACGCCGGAGAGGATCGGCAGCATCGGCAGCACGCAGGGGGTGAACGTCAGGCCCACCCCGGCGAGGAAGAACAGCAGCAGCGACTTCCAGGTCCAGGCGTGTTCACCGCTGGCCGGGGTGCTTGCGCCGCCTTCGCCATCGATGCTCAGGCGTGCGGTTTCCGGTGGGTAGCACAGGCCTTTGTCGGCGCACCCCTGGTAGCCCACCAGCAGGGTGAAGGCACGCGGGTCGTTGCGCGGCAGCTCGATATCGAGCACGCCGTGGTATACCTCGACATCACCGAAGAACTCATCGTGCTTGGCCTCGCCCTTGGGGATATTTGGTGTGCCCAGGGCAATGTCGGCCGGTTCGGTGCGGAACTGGAAACGGTGGCGATAGAGGTAGTAGCCGTCGGTAGCGACGAAGCGCAGCTTGATGGTTTGCGCATCGGCCTGGACCAGGCTGAGCTTGAAGGCCTCGTGTACCGGCAGGAAGTCGGCGTTGTTGGCCAGCGAAGCTGCGCCGAGGGTGGCGCTGGGGCGGTTGTCGAGCAGGCCTGTGGCGAAGGCAGGGCTGGCCAGCAGCAGGAACAGCAGGAAAAACAGGCGGCGCATGGCGGACTCGCGAGGTGGAACGTGCTGGGCATGATAGCGGAGTTGGTGCAGGTTGGGGCCATGCGGGTGGCGGGGGCGACACATGGCCGCTGGCTCATGTGCTGCCTGTGCCGGCCTCTTCGCGGGCATGCCCGCTCCCACCTCGACCGCATAAACCTCAAGACATGCGCTATCCCTGTGGGAGCGGGTTTACCCGCGAAGAGGCCGGCACAGGCCAGCCTAGACTCTGAAGGCCCGCACCGCCCGGTTCAGTTCACCGCCCAGGCTCAGCAACTGCTCGCCTTGCTCGCGCCCCTCGCCAATGCGCTGCAGGTTGTCCTCACCCAGCTCGTGAATCCGCTCGCTGTGGTCGCGAATCTCGCTCACGGCACCACTCTGCTGCGCCGTGACATCGGCAATCCGCACCGCAGTGTCCGAAATGGTGCGAATGGCACAGACAATCTCGTCCAGCGCCCCATCCGCCGCCTGGGCCTGGTTGGCCGTGGCCTCGGCATGCTCAAGCTGCGCACGCATCCCGGCCACCGAACTTCTGGCTGCCTGCTGCAAGCGGTCGATCAGTGCCTGAATCTCGCCGGTCGCCCCGGTGGTGCGCTGTGCCAGCGAACGCACCTCATCGGCCACCACGGCAAAACCACGGCCCATCTCACCGGCGCGGGCCGCTTCGATCGCGGCATTCAGCGCCAGCAGGTTGGTCTGCTCGGCAATCGAGCGGATCACCGTCAGCACGCCGCCGATGGTGGCCGACTCCTCCGCCAGTTGTTCGATCATGCGGGCGTTGCCCTGCACCTCGTCGACCAGCTCACGCAAGCCCGACAGGCTCTGGCCGATCACCGCCTGGCCCTGCTCCACTGCACGCCCGGCATCGCGGCTGGCGTCGGCTGCGGCACTGGCGTCGCCAGCTACTTGCTGGATGGTCGCTTCCAGCTCACCCAAGGCATCGCGGATCTGCCCGGTGTCGCCGGCCTGGCGTTCGGCGCCGTCATGCAGGGCGGCGCTCATGCCGGCCAGGGCGTGGCTGCTGCCAGCCACCTGCTCGGCGTTGTGGCGGATGGTGCCGACCAGCTCCACCAGGTACTGGCGCAGGCGGTTGAGCGATTCCTGGATGTCGCGCAGTTCGCGGTTGGTCCTGCCCAGGGCGATGGCCTCGGCGAAGTCACCCTCGGCCCAGCGCGACAGGGCCGGGGCCAGGCCGGTCAGGGTGCGCGCCAGGCGGCGTTGCAAGGTGTCGATCAGCAGGGCGATAAGCAGGATCAGGCCGATCATCAGGCCCTGGATGATGCGCACTTCGCCGGCAATTTTCGCATGCTGGCCGCGTACCTCGGGCTCCAGTGCCGCAATGGCCTGTTGCACGGCCTCCAGGCGTTGGCCGGTGCTGGCCGCCAGGGCGACGCGGCGCTCGATCTGTTCGCGGGTGCGCTGCAGTTCCGCCGGGTAGCGGCCGAGCAGGCTCTGCAGTTCGCGCTTGAGGCCGACGGCAATGTCCTCCTGCTGGGCGCTGGCCTGGGTTTCCAGGCCCATCATCGCGGCGAAGTCGTCGGCACCGGATTCGGCGCTACGGGTTACGCCCAGCAAGGGCAAGGCGTCGATCGCCTGGGCCTGGGCACGGATCAGTTGCAGCTCGCGCTCCACTTCGTCGGCCAGCTCCGGGCGGCCGCTGCTGACCAGCTTGTCCCGGGCCAGCGACAGGCGACCGAGGTGCACGGTGGCGTCGAGCAGTGGCACCAGGTAGCGGTTGGCGTCGGCGCTGCCGCTGTCGCGGGCGTAGCCGGCCAGTTGTTCGAAGTTGGCGCCCAGTTCCCGCTCGGCCTGCAGCAGCAGGGCTTGCGGGTCGCCGGCCAGCTTGCCGGCGGCCAGCAGCTCATCGGCGGTAAAGGCCTGCAGGCTGTCCAGGCTGGGGCGCAGTTTGTCGGCCAGTTCGCTGGGCCATTCGGCCAGCGCGGCCTGCAGTTGCTGGTTGGCCTCCATCGCCGCGGCGTGGCGCAGGGCATCGCCGCTGCCCAGGTACGCCTGGATGTTGCGGGCCGCCTGGTTCTGGAACTGCTGGGACAGGCCCAGGTAGCGCTCCATCAACTGGTAGGGGCGCTCAAGCGCCCGCTGCGACCACCAAAGGGTGGCGCCCAGGGCGATACACACGGTTACCAGCAACAGGGTGTTGAAATTGGTCAGCCACTTCAGGCGCATAGCCGCGAGCTTCCTGCGGGGAGGGGAGAGGTCGGTGGCTGAAGTTATTGCGATTTTGTGACGGGGTGATGACGACAGGGGGTTGGCGCCATAAAAAAAGTGGCACAGTGCCTGTATCTGTATTGCCTGTACTGGCCTCTTCGCGGGCTCGCCCGCTCCCACAGGATATCTACCAGACCTGAATGCAGCGTAATCCCTGTGGGAGCGGGCAAGCCCGCGAAGAGGCCGGAACAGGCGATGAAGAATTCAGGGCTCTACACGCACCACGCAATTACGCCCGGCATGCTTGGCCCGATACAGCGCCTCGTCTGCCGCACTGGCCATGGTCAGTGCATCCAGCCCCTCATCCAGCTGCACCACCCCGGCACTGAAGGTGCACTGCAAGTCCCGTGGCTGCGCCGGGTAGAGAATCTCGGCAAAGCGCCGGCGGATTTCGTCCAGCACCTTGTGCGCCGCGTCCAGCGCGGTATTGGGCATGACAATGGCGAACTCTTCACCACCGTAACGGCCAATGAAATCGGTCTTGCGCAAGCGCTGCTTGAGAAACAGCGCCAGGCTCTTGATCACCCGGTCGCCCATGGGGTGGCCGTGGCGGTCGTTGATCTTCTTGAAGTGGTCGATGTCGAGCATGGCAAAGCTCAACGGCTGCTGCTCGCGGCGGGCGCGGAAGCTGCAGTCTTCCAGCAGTTGCAGGATGTGGGTGTGGTTGTACAACCCGGTCAGGCTGTCGCGCACCATGCGCGCCTTCAGGTGCCGGGCGCGGGCGGCGCGGTTGCGCACGGTGGTGATCAGGTGGCGTGAGCGAAACGGCTTGGTCAGGAAGTCATCACCGCCTTCGCTCATGGCATCCAGCTGCTTGTCCAGGTCGTCCTCGGCAGACAGGTAGATGATCGGCACGCTCACATAACGGTCGCTGTGGCGGATCACCTTGGCCAGCTCAGGGCCGGTGCAGGCCGGCATGTACAGGTCGAGGATGATCAGGTCGGGCTGGAAGTCGGCCAGCTCGGCCATGGTGCGGATCGGGTCGGTCAGGCTGCGGGTGATCATGCCGGCACTGGCCAGCACGCGCTCGGTGTACAGCGCCTGGGTGCGCGAGTCGTCGATGATCAGCACGCGCAACGGGTCGTGCTGGGTGGCATTGGTCAGCAGTTCGACCTTTTCCAGCAGGCTGGAGGCTTCCAGGGTGCCGGTGAGGAAGTCCTGGCCACCGGCGCGCACGGCGGCCAGGCGGGTCGGGGTGTCGGTTTCGTGGTGGCTGAAGAACAGCAGCGGTATATGCCGGGCCAGCCCCTGCTGCACCTGGGCAGCCAGCAGCAGGCCTTGGCCAGCACCGTTGAAGTCGACATCCATGATGATGGCCGAAGGCGGGTATTCGCCGATCGAGGCCAGAAACGCCGCGGCACTGGCCAGCGCCTGCGCCACCAGGCCAAAGAATTCCAGTTGCTGGGCCAGGCGCTGGGCACGTTCGTGGTCCTGCAGCAGGATGTACACCGGCTTGCGCAGGGGCGGCAGCAGCACCTGGTCGAGCGGGTCGTCCTTGCGCAGGCCGCTACGCGTCAGCTGTTGGGCGGGGCACAGCGGGCTCGGCTCGGCTGCTTGGCTCATGTCCTGGCTACTTGTAGGTTGGGGTGTGCAGGGGCAATGATGGCTCTATGCTAGCAGTTCTTTTCAGGCGCGTGAGTGCGCTGTATCAACAAAGCGGCCAGAACGAATATTCAGTTGCTGACCGATTGGTCGCTTATGCGTAAGGCGGTGTCTGCTTTATAGTGCTGCCACGCGGGCTTGCCGTGGCACCCTGGCGCAGGCCTGTGGTCCAAGCCCCTGAACCGTCGTGACTGATTAAGGACAAAGCCATGCTGGACTGGAAAAACCGCG
This sequence comes from Pseudomonas sp. B14(2017), assembly GCF_002113255.1. Lineage (NCBI taxonomy): Bacteria > Pseudomonadati > Pseudomonadota > Gammaproteobacteria > Pseudomonadales > Pseudomonadaceae > Pseudomonas > Pseudomonas sp. B14(2017). The sequence continues at coordinate 24,052 of NZ_NEJY01000019.1, read as the reverse complement.
AGGCCAAAGCCGAGCCCCGCGAGCGTGTCGACGGCCGTGGCGCCGCCGCCCGTAGCTACCTTGGCGGCCTCTGGAGCCGTGCCCTGGGGACCCTGATCGGGTTGTACCTGCTGGTGTGTATCGGCCTGGGCTGGTACTGGAGCCAAGAGCCGGAGCTGTTCCCGGTGCAGCAGAACGCTCAGGCCGCAGCCGAGCGTACCGGCCAGCAGATGGTGGTGGGCTACACCACTATCGAAACCCTCAAGACCGTGGCCGGCACCTTGCTGAACAAGCCCGGTGGCTACATTTCCAACGACCGCTTCCCGCCAGGGCTGTGGATGGACAACATGCCGAGCTGGGAATATGGCGTGCTGGTCCAGGTGCGCGACCTGTCCCGTGCCCTGCGCAAGGACTTCGCCCGTTCGCAGTCGCAGTCGACCGAAGACGCCGACCTGGCCAAGGCCGAGCCGCGTTTCAACTTCGACAACAAGAGCTGGATCCTGCCATCGAGCGAGTCGGAGTTCGAAGAGGGCATCAAGTCGCTGACCCGCTACCAGACCCGTCTGGCTGCCGGCGACAAGGGCGCGATCTTCTACACCCGTGCCGACAACCTGAACAACTGGCTGGGTGATGTGGCCACCCGCCTGGGCTCGCTGTCGCAGCGCCTGTCGGCCAGCGTTGGCCGGGTCAAGCTCAATACCACGCTGAAGACCGAGTCGCTGGTCGCCGGCCAGGCGCCGCAGGTGGACGAGGAGCTGGTAGAAACCCCATGGCTGCAGATCGACAACGTGTTCTACGAAGCCCGTGGCCAGGCCTGGGCGCTGTCGCACCTGCTGCGCGCCATCGAGGTGGACTTTGCCGACGTGCTGGCGAAGAAGAACGCCACGGTCAGCGTGCGTCAGATCATCCGTGAGCTGGAAGCCTCGCAGGAAGCCCTGTGGAGCCCGATGGTGCTCAACGGCAGCGGCTTCGGCATGTGGGCCAACCACTCGCTGGTCATGGCCAACTACATTTCCCGGGCCAACGCGGCGGTCATCGACCTGCGTCAGCTGCTGTCGCAGGGTTGATGATGGCGATCAGCCCGAACGAGGCCGCCCACCGGGCGGCTTCCGACCGAGAACTGGTCACCTGGGTGGACGAAGCCGACCAGGTGCTGGGGGCCTTGCCCCGCGCCGAACTGCGCGAGCGCGGCCTGATCGGGCGTTGCACGTTCATTCTGCTGTTCAACAGTGCCGGTGAGCTGTGCGTGCACCGGCGCACCCTGAGCAAGGCGCTGTACCCGGGGTACTGGGATGTGGCGGCAGGCGGAATGGTGACGGCCGGGGAGGCGTATGCCGATTCGGCGGCGCGGGAGCTGGCCGAGGAGCTGGGGATCGACGGTGTGGAGCTGCGTTTTCATGAGCGGTTCTACTTTGACCAGCCGGATAACCACTTGTGGTGTGCGGTGTATTCGGCGGTGTCGGATGCGCCGTTGCGGTTACAGCCGGAAGAGGTGATCGAGGCGCGCTTCATTGGCCTGGAGCAGGCTGAGCAAGAAAGCCTGACCAAGCCGTATTGCCCGGACTCGTTGGCGGCGTTGCAGCGCTATAAAGCCAGCCTGGGATAGTTGTTTTGGCAGTGCCGGCCCTTTCGCGGGCACGCCCGCTCCCACAGGGACAGTGCAGTGTTCTAGAGCGGCGCCGTACCTGTGGGAGCGGGCGTGCCCGCGAATAGTCGCAAAACATTCGCAAAATGCCGCATTCCAGTACTTAGCAACAGCCGGATTTATCGTTACACTGCGCGCCCTTTTCGGGCTGCCGCAGGTCTTGCGGTGGTAGCGCCGCCCCTGCCAGAGTGGGGCTTCGCGGTCGGCTCCCGTCGACCAGTTTTTGTCCTCAGCACAGAGGAACAAAAGTGGCCAAGAAAGCTTCTTCCTTCGCCGCCCTTGGCGGTCTCGTTTACTCCACCGACACCGGTCGGCACTGCCCCGACTGTAGCCAGCCGGTGGATGCCTGCACCTGCAAGCAGCAGGTCATCCCCGAAGGCGATGGCATTGCCCGTGTGCGCCGCGAAAGCAAGGGCCGCGGCGGCAAGACCGTGACCACCGTCACCGGCGTGCCGCTGCCGCTCGATCAGCTCAAGGAGCTGGCCTCTACCCTCAAGCGCCGCTGCGGTACCGGTGGCGCTCTGAAGGATGGGGTCATCGAAATCCAGGGCGACCATGTCGAACTGCTGATCGGTGAGCTGACCAAGCAGGGCTTCAAGGCGAAAAAATCCGGCGGCTGATGCGGCCACGCGATTTTTTGCCCAGTGCTTTCTAAACTCGTTGCCGTGACCAGGGTCTACCTCAGGGCACGGACGAATCGTCATTTTTGGCTTTTACACTGCGCCCGCCTCCTTGCGGGGCAGTGTCTTCGACTTATCTATAGGGGACTTGAATGTCCGTACGACGCACACGCAAAGACGATGGTAGCCAATGGACCGTGGCCGACAGCCGCAGTGTTTATGGTATCCGCCATTGGGGCGCTGGTTATTTCGCCATCAATGAGGCCGGGCGCGTCGAAGTACGCCCCAACGGCCCCAAAAGCGCACCGATCGACCTGTTCGAACAGGTCGACGAATTGCGCCAGAGCGGCCTGTCGCTGCCATTGCTGGTGCGCTTCCCCGACATTCTGCAGGACCGCGTACGCCAGCTGACCGGCGCCTTCGATGCCAACATCGCGCGCCTGGAATACCAGAGCAAGTACACCGCGCTGTACCCGATCAAGGTCAACCAGCAGGAAGCGGTGGTGGAAAACATCATCGCCACGCAGAACGTCTCCATTGGCCTGGAAGCCGGCTCCAAGCCCGAGCTGCTGGCAGTGCTGGCGTTGGCGCCGAAGGGCGGCACCATCGTCTGCAACGGCTACAAGGACCGCGAGTTCATCCGCCTGGCGCTGATGGGCCAGAAGCTCGGCCACAATGTGTTCATCGTCATCGAGAAAGAGTCGGAAGTGGCCCTGGTGATCGATGAGGCTGCCGAGCTCAAGGTCAAGCCGCAGGTCGGCCTGCGCGTGCGCCTGTCGTCGCTGGCCTCGAGCAAGTGGGCCGACACCGGTGGCGAGAAGTCCAAGTTCGGCTTGTCCGCCGCCCAGCTGATCTCGGTGGTACAGCGCTTCCGCGATGCCGGCCTGGACCAGGGTATCCGCCTGCTGCACTTCCACATGGGTTCGCAGATCGCCAACCTGGCCGACTACCAGCACGGCTTCAAGGAAGCCATCCGTTACTACGGTGAGCTGCGTGCGCTGGGCCTGCCAGTCGACCATATCGACGTTGGCGGTGGTTTGGGCGTGGACTACGACGGTACCCACTCGCGCAATGCCAGCTCGATCAACTACGACATGGACGACTATGCCGGCGTGGTGGTGGGCATGCTCAAGGAGTTCTGCGACGCGCAGGGCTTGCCGCACCCGCACATCTTCTCCGAGAGCGGCCGTTCGCTGACCGCGCACCACGCCATGCTGGTGATCCAGGTGACCGACGTCGAGAAGCACAACGACGACGTGCCGACCATCGAGAACAAGGAAGCCCTGCCCGAGACGGTGCAGTGGCTGGTCGACCTGCTCGGCCCGACCGACATCGAGATGGTGACCGAGACCTACTGGCGCGCCACCCACTACATGGGTGACGTGGCTGCGCAGTATGCCGATGGCAAGATCAGCCTGGCCGAGAAGGCCCTGGCCGAGCAGTGCTACTTTGCCGTGTGCCGCCGCCTGCACAACTCGCTGAAAGCCCGCCAGCGCTCGCACCGCCAGGTGCTGGACGAGCTGAACGACAAGCTGGCCGACAAGTACATCTGCAACTTCTCGGTGTTCCAGAGCCTGCCGGACACCTGGGCCATCGGCCAGGTACTGCCGATCATCCCGCTGCACCGCCTGGACGAAGAGCCGATGCGCCGTGCCGTGCTGCAGGACCTGACCTGCGACTCCGACGGCAAGATCAACCAGTACGTCGACGAGCAGAGTATCGAGACCAGCATGCCGGTGCATGCGGTGAAGGAGGGCGAGGACTACCTGCTGGGTGTGTTCCTGGTCGGTGCCTACCAGGAAATCCTCGGTGACATGCACAACCTGTTCGGTGACACCGACTCGGTGAACATCTACCAGAATGCTGACGGTAGCGTGTACCACGCCGGTATCGAGACCCACGACACCATCGAAGACATGCTGCGATATGTGCACCTGTCGCCGGAGGAGTTGATGACGCACTACCGTGACAAGGTGGCCAGCGCCAAGATCACTTCGCGGGAGCGGACTCAGTACCTGGATGCGTTGCGCCTTGGTCTGACCCGGTCTTCGTACCTGTCGTCGTGATTGCCAGGCCGCTCCCGCTTTTTTGTGGGAGCGGCCTTGCGTCGCGATATGAGGGCGAAGCCCTCACCGCGTCATACCTGGTAATGGTCCAGTCCTCGCCTATCGCATCAGCGCCGCTACCTTTGAATGCAATGTTCAAAGGAGGATGACATGGAAAGTCCCGGCTCCCATCGTTTACGTAGTGGCCGAGTGTCCGAACCAGGGCGTCTCTACCTGCTCACCACGACCACCCGCAACCGAACACCGTTGTTCAAAGACTTCTTGTTCGCCAGAACAGTTATCCAGCAATTGCGGCTCAGCGAAGAGCGCAAGGCGTGTCAGTCTCTGGCGTGGGTCTTGATGCCGGATCATCTTCACTGGCTTGTCGAGCTTGGGCCGTCGAGCCTGGGTAGGCTGATGTGCGAGTTCAAGTCCAGAAGCAGTTGTGCGCTGTACAAGGTGGGGGCTGAAAGGCGGCATATCTGGCAGACCAGCTTTCATGACCGGGCTTTGCGCCGCGAGGAGGATGTGAGGGCAGTGGCGCGCTACATCATCGCCAATCCCATTCGGGCTGGCCTGGTGCGGCGGGCTGATGATTATCCACATTGGGATTGTGTGTGGCTGTGAATCCGCAGGTGAGGGCTTCGCCCTCATTTCGCGACACAAGGCCGCTCCCACAAAGTCCTGCGTACGTCGATCAATGTGGGAGCGGCCCCGGCATTACTGAATCCACTCGCCTTTTTCCTGCAACCGCCACCCCACCCACCCCAACGTCACCGCCCGCAACGCCATGAACCCGAGAAACGCCAACCACAACCCATGGTTGCCAAACCCACCCATGAGCACTCCCAAGGGCAGCGCAATCACCACCGACACCAACATCGCATTACGCATCTCCCGCGCCCGTGTTGCGCCAATGAACAAGCCATCCAGCAAATAGCTCCACACCGCAATCAACGGCAGCAATGCCAGGTACGGCAGGTACGGATAGGCCGCTGCCCGCACACTTTCGATGTCGGTCTGCAAATCGATGAACAGGTGCCCGCCCAGCAGGAACAACCCGGCAAACCCCAGGCTGGTGATCAGCGACCAGCCACAGGCCACCACCAGCGAGCGGCGCAATGTGTCGCGGTCGCGGGCGCCAATGGCATGGCCGCACAGGGCCTCCACCGCATGCGCCAACCCGTCGAGCGCATAGGCAGTCAGCAGCAGGCCGTTGAGCAGCAGGGCATTGGCCGCCACGGTAGCTTCGCCCAGGCGAGCGCCCTGCACGGTTATCAGCAGGAACACCAGTTGCAGCGCCAGGCTGCGCAGGAAGATGTCGCGGTTCACCGCCAGCAGCGGCCGCCAGGCCTGCCAGCGCTTGAGCGCCGCCCACACGATCTGCCCCGGGTAGGAGCGCAGGGCCGGGCGGGTCAGGGCCAGGCCGAGCAGGGCGGCGCTCCACTCGGCAATCACCGATGCCCGCGCCGAACCCTGCACGCCCCAGCCCAGGCCAAGCACGAACCACAGGTTCAAGGCGATGTTCAGCAGGTTGGTGGTCAGCAGGATGGCCAGCGGCGCCCGCGCGTTCTGGGTGCCGAGGAACCAGCCGACCAGGGCGTAGCTGGCCAGTGCCGCGGGCAGGCCGAGCAGGCGGGTATGGAAGAAGTCTTCGGTGGCTTGCTGCAGGGCCGCGCTGGGTTGCATCGCCTGCAGCGCCAGCTGGCTGAAGGGCAGGGCCAGCAGGCCGATCAGCAGGGCGAAGCCGACCGCCAGCAGCAGCCCTTGTACCAGCACCTGGCGCAGCGCTGCACCGTCGCCACGGCCGGCGGCCTGGGCGGCGAAGCCGGTGGAGCCCATGCGCAGGAAGCCCATCAGGCCGACCATGAAGGTGAACAGCGTGGCGCCCACGGCTACGGCACCCAACTGGTGGGCGTGGGGGAGGTGGCCGATGACCGTGCTGTCGACCAGGGCTACCAGCGGCACGGAGATATTGGACAGGATCATCGGCGCGGCCAGTGCCCAGACCTTGTGGTGGGTGGGGCGGTGCTGCCAGTCTGTGGTCAGTGAGGTCATCGGGTGTCCTGGGGAATCCTGGGGCTGCTGCGCAGCCCTTTCGCGACACAAGGCCGCTCCCACAAGAATCGTGTAAACCGGAAGCCTGTGCAGTACCTGTGGGAGCGGCCTTGTGTCGCGAAAGGGGCGCAAAGCGCCCCCGCTTTTCTAAATTGCCAGCAGTGTACCGGCCATGCAGTCAATTCGCGCGACCATAGTTGCGCTATAGTTGCTGCCCTCACGTACACGCTGCCTAAGAGTTCTACTCCATGTTCAACAAAGGATTGTTGCTGGCCTGCGCGCTGGCCTTGCTCAGTGCCTGTGACTCTTCGACGCCGGACAAGCCGGCGCCATCCGAAAAGCCGGCGGCCACAGCGCCCGCTGCCACCCCGGCACCCCAACGCGAAGACCCGGCCGTACTCGCCAAACGCTACGAGGGCCGCGAGCTGACGGTGCTGGATGTTTCCGAAGTGCAGCTCGATGGCGCCGCGACGCTGTCGATAAGCTTCTCCGCGCCGCTGGATGCCAAGCAGGACTTCGCCAGCAAAGTGCACCTGGTCGACACCGTCAAAGGCAAGCTCGACGGCGCCTGGGAGCTCTCCGACAACCAGATGGAGCTGCGCCTGCGCCACCTGGAGCCGCAGCGCAAGCTGGTGCTGACCGTCGACAAGGGCCTGCTGGCGGTCAATGGCAAGCAACTGGACAGCGAGTCGATCAGCCGCCTGGAAACCCGCGACATGCAGCCGACCATCGGCTTCGCCAGCCGCGGTTCGCTGCTGCCCACGCGCCTGGCCGAGGGCCTGCCGGTGATCGCCCTCAACGTCGACAAGGTCGATGTCGAGTTCTTCCGCGTGAAGCCGGACATGCTCTCGACCTTCCTGGTCAACTGGGGGCGCAACAGCAGCCTGTACTACTACCAGTCCAAGGAAACCCTGGACATGGCCGAGCTGGTCTACAGCGGCCGCTTCGACCTCAACCCCGCACGCAACACCCGCGAGACCGTGCTGCTGCCGATCGCCGGCATCAAGCCGCTGCAGGAGCCAGGCGTGTACCTGGCGGTGATGCGAGCCTCGGGCACCTACGACTACTCGCAACCAGCGACCCTGTTCACTCTTAGCGACATCGGTGTGTCCGCGCATCGCTACCGCGACCGCCTCGATGTGTTCGCCCAGGCCCTGGAAGGTGGCAAGGCGATGAGCGGCGTGAACCTGGAAATCCATGACGACAAGGGCAAGCTGCTGGCCCAGGCCAGCACCGATGGCGATGGCCACGCCCAGCTGCCGATCACGCCCAAGGCCGACACCCTGATCGCCACCCAGGGTGTGCACACCACCCTGCTGCGCCTGAGCAGCGCGGCGCTGGACCTGGCCGAGTTCGACATCACCGGCCCGCAGGCCAACCCGCTGCAGTTCTTCATCTTTGGCCCGCGTGACCTGTATCGCCCCGGTGAAACGGTGTTGCTCAACGGCCTGCTGCGTGACCAGGACGGCAAGCCGGTCAAGGTGCAGCCAGTGAGCGTGGAAGTGCGTCGCCCGGATGAGCAGGTCAGCCGCAAGTTCGTCTGGGAAGCCGACGGCAATGGCCTGTACCAGTACCAGCTGCAGCTGGCCAGCGAGGCCCCGACCGGGCGCTGGCAACTGCTGCTCGACCTGGGCGGCGGGCGCAAGCAGGTGTACGAATTCCTCGTCGAAGATTTCCTGCCCGAGCGCCTGGCGCTGGAACTCAAGGGCAGCAGCAAACCGTTGTCTCCGGATCAGGATGCACGCATCCAGGTCAATGGCCGTTACCTCTACGGCGCCCCGGCTGCCGGCAACCGCCTGAGCGGCCAGGCCTATGTTCGCCCGCTACGCGAGGCGGTACCGGCGCTGCCTGGCTACCAGTTCGGCTCGGTCACCGAAACCGAGCTGAACCAGGACCTGGAGCTGGACGAAGTCACCCTCGACCAGGCCGGCAAGGCCGTGGTCGACATCGAAAGCCGCTGGGCCGAAGCCCGCTCGCCGCTGCAACTGACCGTGCAGGCCAGCCTGCAGGAGTCCGGTGGCCGGCCGATTACCCGGCGCCTGGAACAACCCATCTGGCCGGCCGAGCGCCTGCCAGGCCTGCGTGGCCTGTTCGACGGCGAGGAAACCGACAGTGACGGGCCGGTGGAGTTCGAGTTCCTGGTGGCCGACCGCAACGGCAAGAAGCTGGCGGCCAACGACCTCAAGGTGCGGCTGGTACGCGAGCGCCGCGACTACTACTGGAACTACTCGCAGAGCGATGGCTGGAGCTACGCCTACAACGAGAAATTCCTCACCCAGAGCGAAGAGACCGTCAGCGTCAAGGCCGGCTCCACCGCCAAGCTGAGCTTCCAGGTGGAATGGGGCCCGTACCGTGTCGAGGTGGAGGATCCGGAGACGGGCCTGGTGTCCAGCGCGCGCTTCTGGGCTGGCTACCGCGCCCAGGACAACGCCGAAGGCGGCGCGGTGCGGCCGGACCAGGTCAAGCTGGCGCTGGACAAACCGGCCTACGCCGACGGCGCTACCGCCAAGGTCACCGTCACCCCGCCCGCAGCCGGCAGTGGCTACCTGATGATCGAGTCCAGCGACGGCCCGCTGTGGTGGCAGGAGATCGACGTGCCCGCCGAGGGCAAGACGTTCGATGTGCAACTGGACAAGCAGTGGGCACGCCATGACCTGTACATCAGCGCGCTGGTGATCCGCCCGGGTGAGCGCAAGGCCAACGCCACGCCGAAACGCGCGGTGGGCGTGCTGCACCTGCCGCTGAACCGCGCCGAGCGCAAGCTGGCGGTGAGCCTGCAGGCGCCGGAGAAAATGCGCCCGAAACAGCCGCTGACCGTGAAGGTCAAGGCTGCAAATGCCGATGGCAGCGTGCCTGAACAGGTGCATGTGCTGTTGTCGGCGGTGGACGTGGGCATCCTCAACATCACCGACTTCAAGACCCCTGACCCGTTCGCCAGCCTGTTCGGGCGCAAGGCTTACGGTGCTGACCAGCTGGATATCTACGGCCAGTTGATCGAAGCCGGCCAGGGCCGCCTGGCCAGCCTGGCATTTGGTGGTGACGCGGCGATGGCCAAGGGTGGCAAGCGCCCCAACACCACGGTGACCATCGTCGCCCAGCAGAGCCTGCCGGTGACCCTGGACGACAAGGGCGAGGGCCAGGCCACGGTCGATATCCCCGACTTCAATGGCGAACTGCGGCTGATGGCCCAGGCCTGGACCGAGGAACAGTTCGGCATGGCCGAAGGCAAGACCGTGGTCGCCGCGCCGCTGATCGCCGAGCTCTCGGCGCCGCGTTTCCTGGCCGGTGGCGACCGCACCAGCCTGGCGCTGGACCTGGCCAACCTGTCGGGCCGCGCCCAGCAGCTGAACGTTGAAATCAGCACTGAAGGGCAGCTGAGCCTGGCGGCCAACGCCGTGCAGAACGTTGCCCTGGCTGAAGGTCAGCGCTCGACGCTGATGATCCCGGTACAGGCCCAGGGAGGCCTGGGGCAGGGCAAGGTGCATGTGCGGGTCACTGGTCTGCAACTGCCGAACGAGCCGACCGGCGCGTTCGAGCGCGAGTGGACGCTGGGCGTGCGCCCGGCCTACCCGGCGATGCTCAAGCACTACCGCGTGGCCTTGAAGGACCAGCCATGGACCCTGCCTGAAGCAGACCTGGCCGCCTTCGAACCCGCCGGGCTTGAAGCCAGCCTGGCCTTGTCGAGCCGGCCACCGCTGAACCTGGCCGAGCAGATCCGTGCCCTTGAAGCCTACCCCTACGGTTGCCTGGAGCAGACCACCAGCGGCCTCTACCCGTCGCTGTATGCCGATGCCGACAGCCTCAAGCGCCTGGGCATCAAGGGTGAGCCAGCCGATGTGCGCAAGCGCAAGATCGAGATGGGTATCGAGCACCTGCTGGGCATGCAGCGCTACAACGGCAGCTTCGGCCTGTGGAACTCGGACAGCGAAGAAGAATACTGGCTGACCGCCTATGTCACCGACTTCCTGCTGCGCGCCCGTGACCAAGGCTATGGTGTGCCCGCCGAAGCGCTGAAGAAGGCCAGCGAGCGCCTGCTGCGCTACCTGCAGGAGCGCAACCTGATCGAAGTCGACTACAGCGAGAACGCCGAACACACCCGCTTCGCTGTGCAGGCCTATGCGGCATTGGTGCTGTCGCGCAGCCAGCAGGCGCCGCTGGGTGCCCTGCGTGGCCTCTTCGAACGCCGTGCCGACGCCCGCTCTGGCCTGCCGCTGGTGCAACTGGCGGTGGCGCTGGACAAGATGGGCGACAAGCCGCGTGCCGAGCAGGCCCTGCAGGCAGGCCTGGGCATCAGCCGCGGTAAAGGCTGGATGGCCGACTATGGTAGCGCCCTGCGCGATCAGGCACTGATCCTGGCGCTGCTGCAGGAAAGCAACCTGGCCAGCCGCCAGGTCGACCAGCGCCTGTTCGCCCTGTCGGATGAACTGGCGGCCAACCGCTGGCTGTCGACCCAGGAGCGCAATGCGCTGTTCCTGGCCGGCCGTGGCCTGCTGGGCAAACCGGAAGGCCAGTGGCAGGCGCGCCTGGACAGCGCGGGCGAAGTGCGCGAGTTCAACAATGCCGAGGCCGGCATGAAGCTCGAAGGCCCGTTGCTGGCTTCGCCATTGAGTGTGCAGAACCAAGGCAGCGAAACGCTGTACCAGCAACTGACCTTGTCGGGTTACCCACGCCAGGCGCCTGCGGCCGGTGGCAACGGCATGCAGATCCGCCGTGAGTACCTGGGCATGAATGGCCAGCCGTTGGACCTGCACAACCTGCGCAGCGGTGACCTGGTGCTGGTGCACCTGGCGCTCAAGGCCGAAGACCGGGTGCCGGATGCGCTGGTGGTGGACTTGCTACCGGCAGGCCTGGAGCTGGAGAACCAGAACCTGGCGCAGAGTGCCGCCAGCCTGGACAACGCCAGCAGTGCGGTGAAGGAATGGCGCGAGTCGATGCAGAACGCCAGCGTGGTGCACCAGGAGTATCGCGATGACCGTTACGTCGCTGCGCTCAAGCTGGACAGCTACGGCACCACCCACCTGCTGTACCTGGCTCGGGCAGTGACCCCGGGCACCTACCGCGTGCCGCCGCCGCAGGTTGAATCGATGTACCGGCCAAACCTGCAGGCCGTGGGGGATGGGCAAGGGGAGATGACCGTAAAAGCCCGCTAGAATTGTGTCGCCTTTACCGGCCTCATCGCCGGCAAGCCAGCTCCCACAGGATGGAGCATGGCTTGAGGGCGACGCGGTCGAGGTGGGAGCTGGCTTGCCGGCGATTGGGCCGCAACGCGGCCCCCGGCCTTGTTCAGTGAATCACCCAGCTCATCACCCACAACCCCAGCAGCAGCCAGATGATCCCGAGGATGATCGAGGCGCGCATGAACGCGCGGATTGCCGAGTACAGCAGCACCAGCCCGATGATCAGGGCGAGGATGCTGAGCAGCGAGGTCTCCATGCCCAAGGTGCGCGCCAGGCCATCAATGAAATTGCCTCCGGCACTGGCCAGCAGGTTGAACAGCCCGCTCAATGCGTCGACGATGAAGCGGATCAACGACCCCAGCGCCTGGCCCAGCCACTCGAAAAAACCTTCTACATGCATAGTTGCTTCCTGATGAACGAATCGGCGATGTTGCCGTTCCCAAGCCTTTGGCCATCACCTGACCAGGTCGGTTCCCGATGCCAAGCTTAACGCGGCCGCGTACCCGTGCGGGCAGGCTGTTGCGCGCCACGGTGATCGGCATGCTGGTGCTGTTCGGCCTGTTGTGGCTGGCCGACCGCCTCTGGCCGCTGCCCATGCCCGGCGACGACCTGGCCCGCGTGGTGCTGGCCGAGGACGGCACGCCGTTGTGGCGCTTTGCCGATGCCGATGGCGTGTGGCGCTACCCGGTCAGCCCCGACGAGGTTTCGCCGCTGTATCTGCAGGCGCTGCTGACCTACGAGGACCGCTGGTTCTACAGCCACCCCGGGGTCAACCCGTTGGCCCTGGCCCGCGCTGCCTGGCTGAACCTGCGTGGCGGGCGTGTGGTGTCGGGCGGTAGCACGCTGTCGATGCAGGTCGCGCGCCTGCTCGACCCGCATGAACGCACCCTGGCCGGCAAACTGCGCCAGCTGTGGCGCACGGCGCAGCTGGAATGGCATTTGTCCAAGCGCGAAATCCTGCAGATCTACCTGGACCGCGCGCCTTTCGGCGGCACCCTGCAGGGCGTGGCGGCCGCCAGTTGGGCATACCTGGGCAAGTCACCCATGCACCTGACCCCGGCCGAAGCTGCGCTGCTGGCCGTGCTGCCCCAGGCGCCCAGTCGCCTGCGCCCGGACCGCCACCCCGAACGTGCCCAGCGCGCCCGGGACAAGGTGCTGCAACGCCTGGCCGAATACCAGGTGTGGCCGGCCCAGCAAATCCGTGAGGCAGGCGAAGAACCGCTGGTGCTGGCGCCACGTCAGGAGCCGGCCCTGGCGCCGCTGCTGGCCCGGCGCCTGAACAGCGCCGATAGCCCGCCGCTGATCCGCACCACGCTCGACGCCGCGCTGCAGCGGCGCCTCGAAGACCTGCTGCTGGGCTGGCGTGCTCGGCTGCCGGAGCGCACCTCCGCCGCCATCCTGGTGGTCGATGCGCAAACCATGGCGGTGCGTGCCTACCTGGGCTCCATCGACCTGGCCGACGAGCGCCGTTTCGGGCATGTCGACATGGTGCGTTCGTTGCGCTCGCCGGGCTCCACCCTCAAGCCGTTCCTCTACGGCATGGCGCTGGATGATGGCCTGATCCATTCCGAGTCGTTGCTGCAGGATGTGCCGCGACGCTATGGCGACTATCGCCCCGGCAACTTCTCCATGGGTTTCAGCGGGCCGGTGTCGGCCAGTTCGGCGCTGGCGCTGTCGCTCAACCTGCCGGCGGTGCAGCTGCTGGAGGCCTACGGCCCGAAACGCTTTGCCGCGCAACTGCGCATGGCGGGCATGCCGCTGATACTGCCGCCCCTGGCCGAGCCCAACCTGTCGTTGATCCTGGGTGGCGCGGGCAGCCGCCTGGAGGACCTGGTGGGTGGCTACGCTGCGCTGGCGCGTGGTGGCAACAGTGCGCGGGTACGCCTGCAACCGCAGGATCCGTTGCTGGAACGGCGCCTGCTGTCACCAGGGGCTGCGTGGATCATCCGGCGTATCCTCAGCGGCCAGGCGCGCCCCGACCGCGACCCGCATGCCGAGCTGGTACAACGCCCGCAACTGGCCTGGAAAACCGGCACCAGCTACGGCTTTCGCGATGCCTGGTCGATCGGCGTGGGCCCGCGCTACCTGATCGGCGTATGGATCGGCCGCCCCGACGGCACACCGGTACCCGGCCAATTCGGGCTGGCTTCGGCGGCGCCGCTGATGCTGCAGGTGCACGATCTGCTGAGCAACCGTGACAGCCAGCGTGGCATCGGCGTGCCGGTGGAGCGGGTGCCGGCCAATGTCGGCGTGGCGGCGATCTGTTGGCCGCTGGGCCAGCCGATGAACAGACAGGACCGCAACTGCCGCCGTCAGCGTTTCGCCTGGACCCTGGACGGCACTACGCCGCCAACCCTGCAGGCCGCCGACCAGCCACTCGGCCTGGGCCTGCGCGAAAGCGTATGGGTCAACGACCAGGGGCTGCGCGTCGATGGCAGTTGCCCGGGCGCCAAGGCCCGCGACATCGCCCTATGGCCCGCCCCGCTGGAGCCTTGGCTGCCGCGCATGGAACGGCGTGCGGCGCGCCTGCCGGCCATCGACCCGGCCTGCCCGCCGCAGGTGCCGGCCAGCGCGCCACCGCTTTCGATCGTGGGCGTGCGCCCGGGCGACAACCTGCGCCGCCCGGCCACCAGCAGCGAACCGTTGCAACTGTATGTGTCGGCGCTGGGCGGCGGCGGGCGGCGCTGGTGGTTCCTCAACGGCCAGCCATTGGGCGAAACCCATGGGCAGGACAGCCTGCTGGTGCGCTTCCAACAGGTAGGCCAGGCCGAAATCAGCGCGCTGGATGAAAGCGGCGAGACGGCGCGCGTGGCGTTCCAGGTCAGCGAGTAGCCGTTCGACGAGGGCCGAGACAGCACCTACGCTTGCAGGTAACGGGTGTGACCGGCTGGCGCCCTTGATGCCTGTCAGTCAAGCAATTTGGGGCCGCTTTGCGGCCCTTCGCGGGCACGCCCGCTCCCACAGTTCAGGAAATGCGCGATCTCTGTGGGAGCGGGCGCGCCCGCGAAGGGCTGCAACGCAGCCCCAGGGAACATGGAGCGCCCTATGCGTCCTCTGGCCGTGCCCCTGTTGTTGCTGCCTTGGGCGCTTGCGGCCCATGCCGAGCCTTTGCCGGGGTTTCTCGACAGCCATGAGTATGAACGTCGCCTGCCCGGCGCCAACCTGCCGATAGACGCCTACCGCCCGGTCAGCGCTCACCTGCAGCTGGCCGGGGCGGATGGCGACAGCCCCGCGTGGGCGCCTGCGGATACCCCGCTGGTGCTGCATAAAGTGCGCTTCGAAGGCGGCACGGTGTTCCCCTTGAGCGACCTGCGCGAACACTACCAACCGCTGATCGGGCACCAGACCACGTTGGGCGAGCTGCAGCAGTACACCGCGCGCCTGACCCAGCGCTATCGGCAGCAAGGCTACCTGTTGTCGTACGCCTACCTGCCGCCGCAGGAGGTGGCCGATGGCCGGGTCAATGTGGTGCTGGTCGAAGGCTATATCCGTGATTACCGCGTGGACGGCGATATCGGCCCGGCCGGCGCCTATCTGCACCAACTGCTGGAGCGGCTTGCCACCGAGCGCCCGCTGACCCGAGAAACGCTGGAGCGCTACCTGGGCCTGGCCGAGCGCCTGCCGGGGGTAACGATAGAGCCGCAACTGACCGTGGCGCAAACCGCTGATGGTGCTGCGCGGTTGACCGTGCATGCGCAGCGCAAGCCGTTCAGCGCTGCGGTTACCGTTGCTGATGGCAACCGCGACGATGCGCAGGCGCTGCTGACGGCAACCAGCCACGCCCAGACCCGCTTTGCCGAACAGATCGAGGCCAGCCTGTTGCTGCCACCGGGAGATGACCAGGTGCATTACCAGCGCCTGGCCTACAGCCAGTACCTGGACGCGGGCGGCAGCCAGCTGCTGCTGTCGGCTTCGCGCTACCGCAGCGAGCCCGGCACGCGGATTCGTCTGGACGATGGCCGTGACATCACCCGCAAGCGCGACAGCGATCGCTATGCGATCGGCCTGCGCCAGCCGGTGATCGTCAGGCCGGATGAATGGATGGTGGTGCAGGGGCAGGTGTATTCGGTCAGTGAGCACTTCGAGGACCGGGTGGATGGGTTGCCATCGGCACGGGACTTCGACACCTACGTGCGTGCGCTGTCATTCGAGGGCGACTGGCGCAAGGTGGAAGAGGGCCGTTTGCGCATCGTCAGCGCCGGGGTCTATCAGGGCCTGGATTACCTGGGGGCGCGCAGCGATGCCGATTACGATCTGGATTTTCTGCGGTTGCGGCTTTCCGGCCTGCAAAGCGACAGGTTGCTCGGTAACTGGCAGGGGGTGATGTCCGGGGCGTTGTACTGGAGTGATGACCGCTTGCCCGACAGCGAGCGTGCGGGGTTTGGCGGGCAGAGTTTCGGCCGTGGCTACCCGCGCGACCAGGCGGACGGGGACAAGGGCTGGGGTGTGGCTTACGAGGTGAATTACAGCATGCACGCCAACTGGCTGGCGTTGCTGCAGCCCTATGCGGTGTTGGATACGGCGCAGGCCTGGCATAACCGGGGGCCTGTGGAGGATGCCCACCTGGCTTCGGCGGCGCTTGGTGTGCGGTTGGGCGATGGGCGCTTGTTCAATGTGGCGCTGGAGCTGGCCAAGCCTTTGGCGGATGTGGCCTTGGACAGCCTGGACCGCGGGCCTCGGCTGACTTTGACGCTTGGCGTTCAAATGTAAGGGGGCGCTGTGGGAGCGGGCGCGCCCGCGAAGAATCCAACGCGGTGCATGGCACCGGCTGCGCCGGTGTTCGCGGGCGCGCCCGCTCCCACAGGTGGCGCGATGGGCTGCAACGCAGCCGCCAAAATTTTGAAGCTACCTGTTTAGTGGGTAGTAAACCGCTGATGCACCGGCGACGAACTGGGTGTCAGTGCCAGGGCCAGCTGGGTGCGGTTGTGCATGTGGGTCAGGCGCAGCACCTGCGACACATACAGCTTCACGGTGTTCTCGGTAATGCCCAGCTCACAGGCGATCTGGTAGTTGGTCTTGCCCTTGCCCACCAAGCGGGCCACCTCCAGCTGGCGTGGCGACAGCTTCCCGAACGCCGCTGGCAGCTCGCTTTCGCTTTCTTCCACATCCGTGGCACGTCGATGAGTACCTTGGCCCCGGGCCTTTTCCAAATCCTGGTAAAGCTCGTCAATCGATTCGGCCAGATCCTGCAGGCGCTGATTCAATCCGCCGAGGTCGTGGAAGTTGCGCTGGCGTTCCAGCAATGCCTCTTCCTGCCGACGTACGCCTTCAAGCAGTTCATCGAGTTCCACCGGCTTCTGGTAGTAATCGGCAAAGCCTTCGCGCAGCGCGCGGATCAGGTCCTGTTTCTCGGCACGCCCGGTCAACATGATGGCTTCGAACATGCGCTGGCTGCCGTCGACCTGCTTCAGGGTGCGCATCAGTTCAACGCCATCCCGTCCTGGCATGTGCAGATCGCAGATAAGCAGACCGATGGCTGAGTCTGCCATATAGCGCTCGATGGCTTCGTCAGCAGAATGGGCCGGTACGCAAACATAGCCCTTGGTTTCGAGGAATTCACAGAGTTGTTCGACAATGACCGGTTGGTCATCCACCACCAAAACCTTCAACTCACTCACTTGTCTGGACACGATCCACTCCCTGTTCGTATACGGCCCTGCTCCCGGGCCAGACGCTCTGGCAGTTTAAAAATAGTCGCACCAAGCGAATATGTACAAGTTTTGTACAAGGTGTCGGACCACAGGCTGGCTCATTGGACCCATACCGCTGTCAACAGAAAGCCGGCCAGCACATAGGGGACGAACGCCTGCTTGTCACCCATTTCTTCGGTCAGGGCCTGCAAACGCTTTTTCACCTTTGGGTTGAGCAAGGTCCACAGGCGCCGGCGGGTGAGCAGCCACAGCAGCACGCTGACACCGGCGCCGATGAAGGTGCCAAGCACGTATTGCGGGCTGGTGGCCAGGGCCAGGGCGCCCATCAGCTTGACGTCATCGGCGCCGAAACGGCCGAGCATGTAACCGGGCAGCGTCAGCAGCATGACGATGGCCAGCGCCCAGCCTGCATCGCTGGCATCGGCGCCGATCCAGCTGTGGCCGGTGGCGAACAGCCAGGCCAGGGCGCAGGTAGCCACGCCAAGGGTGAGCATGTTGGATATCTGGCGTTGACGCACGTCCTGTTCGGAGCACAAGGCAAGCCACAGCAGGAGAACAATGCTTTGCATTGGCAGGTCGCCCTTCCCAAATGTTGAACACATCTACCCGGTCAGTCAGGTTTCCTTAAGTGAAGATAGACGGGAACCTGCGGACGAGTGGGGCGGGAAAGGCAAAAAGGCGTGGTCGGGATGGATTTTGTCGTAGCTGGCACAGGTACTTGCCGTTGAAAATCTTGCGCGACCCCTGTGGGAGCGGGCGAGCCCGCGAACACGGGCGAAGCCCGTGCCATCCACCGCAGCGCCTGCTTCGCGGGCATGCCCGCTCCCACAGGTCCGCGGCGCCCATCGAGTTTGTGTTTGAGCGTTACTTTCTGCTCCCCGGCGGGTAGTTGGCCAACACCTTGGTCACGGTGTTCTGGATCGCGCTGTTGCGTTCCTCGGGGCTTGGCGGGTAGTTGTTCATGATCTGCTCGGCACTGCCGCGCCACACCAGCTTGCTGTCACGCCCATCGAAGAGGTCGATCTGGATGGTGGCGACCTTGTAGTCGACGCTGCGGGTTTCGTTGTACATCGGGCCACCCCAATAGCCGCCCCAGTAGCCCCCCCAGCCACCGCCGTAGTTGGTGGTGATCTGTTGCTGGCGCTGCTCGACGATCAGGTACGCGCGCACTGTCAGGTCTGGCCGCGCGCCACTTTGCACCGGGCGCAGGCCGCGCTGGTCGAGTTGGTTTGCGACTGCCTGGCGAATGCGCTGCTCGGTCAGATCGCTCTTGATTCGTGGGTCGTCCGGGCGGTACTGCAGGCCCGGTTCCTGCCATGCCCAGCTGCGGTAGGCGGCAAAGTCACGGCTGGCATCGAAATCCTGCTGGACGTTATTGCTGGAGCAGGCGGCGAGCAATAACGCGAATGACAGTAGAACGAGACGGCGCAACATGATGGTTCTCCGTTGGATATCAACTGGGAGGATAGCCGTTGAGCGCCTTGTGCACAGAATCGCGCAGGGCGCTTTCGCGTTCACGCGGCGAGTCCTTGTCGCTGCCGCTTTCGGCGCTGGCACTCCATACCGGCTGGCCGCTGCGGGCGTCGTACAGGTCGATACGCACCACCATCACTTGCACCTCGTAGGTGCGCACGATGGGCACGCTGGCATAGCCACCATAGCCATGCCGGTAGCCGCCATAACCGACACCACCGTAGGGGTACGGGCCGTAGTAAGGGTCGTAGGCATCGTAGTCACGTACCTGGCGCAAGCGCTTTTCCAGGCGTATGTCGGCGCTGACCAGCAAGTCGCCGGGGCCGCCCCGGGCGGGACGCAGGCCATGCTGGTCCAGCGCGCCGCTGACGGCATCGGCCAGTTGCCCCGGGTCGGTATCGACCGAGCCACTGGGCAACTGGCCGTCGCGCCAACTCCAGCTACGGTAGTGCCCGTAATCACGGGCCGGTGTCGGGTAGGCACTGGCATCGAAGGTGCTGGCCGCCTGGGCAGGCGCCGGTGGTAACGGGCGGCTGCTGGCCACATAGGGGTTGCTGCCCTGGCAGCCAGCCAGGGCAAGCGGCAGCACGGCCAGGCACAACAGACGGTACGGCATGTATTCCTCCCGGCGGGCAGGTCAGCGGGGGCGGCAGACCCAGTGCAGGTAGCGGCCGAGCCCGGCGAAGCTGGGGTGTCGACGGTAGGCCAGTTCCATTTCCAGCAGGTCGAGCAGCTCGGCCTTGCCTTGGAATTCCTTGGGCATGTAGTCGTGGAACACCCGCACGCCACTTTCGCTTTCAACCTGCCACATAGGATCAAGTTGCGCCCTGAGTTCGCGTGGATCAAGCGGTTTTTGCGGGGTCAGGCTCTGCTTTTCACCTTCCAGCCGGTTGCTGCGCAACTTGCGGAAATGGCCCTTGAGCAGGTTGCGATAGACCAGGGCGTCGCGGTTGTAGAAGGCCAGCGACAGCCACCCGGAAGGGGCCGTGAGCTGATGCAGCACCGGCAGGATGCTTTCGGGCTCGGCCAGCCATTCGAGTACGGCGTGGCATAGCACCAGGTCGTAGGGTTCGGTCAGCTGGCCGAGCAGGTCTTGCCAGGGGGCCTGGATGAAGGTGGCCGGTTGGCCGGCTTCGGCAAAGCGCGCCCGTGCGCCGTCGAGCATCGGCGCGGCGGGTTCGGCCAGGGTCAGCTGGTGGCCGCGCTGGGCCAGCCACAAAGCCATATGACCCAACCCAGCACCGATGTCGAGGATGCGCAGCGGGCGGTCGGGCAGGGCTTCGGCCAGGTCGGCCTGCAGCACGGCCAGGCGGATGGCGCCTTTGGCGCCGCCGTAGATCTTCTCGGCAAAGCGGGTGGCCAGCTCATCGAAGTGACGGTCGTTCATCGGGCGAAGCGCCTCTCGCTGTCGGCCAGCTTGGCTCGCACTACCTGGTCCATGTCCAGGCCAAGTTCGCTGCACAGCAGCAACAGGTAGAGCACCACATCGCCGATTTCCTGGCCGGCATGGGCCAGCTTGTCGGCGGGCAGCTGGCGCGATTGGTCTTCGCTCAGCCACTGGAAGATTTCCACCAGTTCGGCCATTTCGACGCTGGCGGCCATGGCCAGGTTCTTCGGGCTGTGGAAGCCACGCCAGTCGTTGTTGTCGCGGATCTGGTGCAGGCGTTGGGTGAGTTCTTGCAGGTTCATCGGGGGTCTCCTAATGCTGCATAGCTTCTGCGCAGGCCCGATGCAAAGCAAGGGGGCCGCATTGCGGCCCAATCGCCGGCAAGCCAGCTCCCACAGGATTACCACCGGCCCAAGCCTGCGCGCCCCCTGTGGGAGCTGGCTTGCCGGCGATGAGGGCTTAAAGCCGGTCCCAGCGCCCGACCATATGCAGAACCCCTCCATGCCCATCCAGCCGCAGCTCTCCCGCAGCCCCCGCCTCACTGGCACCCAGCACCACCTCCGACGGCAACCGCACCGGTTTGCGGAAATCCACCTCGAAGGCATAGCCACTGTGCGGCAGGTGCCCGCGCAGTGCCGCCAGGGCCATGGCCTTGCTCCACATGCCATGGGCAATGGCCGTGGGGAAGCCGAACAGCCGCGCACTGGTTGCGCTGAGGTGGATCGGGTTGTAGTCCCCGCAGACCTTGGCATAACGCCGGCCGATATCGCTGTCGGCGTACCAGCGGGTCGCCTCTGGCAGCGCTTGCGGTTCGTCCTCGGCAGGCTCACCTGCCTCGCTTTCCAGCTTCAGCCCGCGCACCAGCATGCGGCTGGTCTCGCGCCAGAGCAGGCCGATGCCGTCTTCGGCTTCGGTGACCAGGTCGAAGGTGCCGCCCTTGGCATGCGCTTGCAGGTTGCCTGCATGCACCGCAAAGCGCAGCCCTTCGATACCGCCCAGTGGGCGCAGCACCTCGATGCGGTTGTGCAGGTGCACCAGGCCAAGCAGCGGGAAGGGGAAGTTTGGCGCGGTCATCAACTGCAACTGCAGCGTGAACGCCATGACATGTGGATAAGTACCCGGCAGGCGGCCATCGTCGGTGAAGTGGCACAGCCGACGATAAGCGGCCAGGTTGCTCGGCTGGACGCGGATGAAGCAGCGCAGGCCGTCGTCCGGCAGCTGGTTGCCGCTGATGCTGCGCTTGCTGGCCGCGCGCAGGTACAGGCTGGTGCGCGAAGCCGGGCTGTGCAGGTCGTGCCAGTGTCGGCTCATGTTCAGGCCCCCATCAAGGCCTGGCCGCATACCCGCAGCACCTGGCCGTTGACTGCACCGGAACCCGGCTGGCTGAGCCAGGCGATGGCTTCGGCGACATCCTGCGGGCGGCCGCCCTGGCCAAGCGAACTCAAGCGTCGCCCGGCCTCGCGCAGGCCTATGGGCATGGCGGCGGTCATGTGGGTTTCGATGAAACCGGGTGCCACGGCATTGATGCTGCCGCCGCGCTCGGCGAGCCGGGGCGCCCACGCCTGGGCCAGGCCGATCAGCCCGGCCTTGCTCGCGGCATAGTTGGCCTGCCCGCGGTTGCCGGCGATGCCGCTGACCGAGGCCAGCAGGGTGATACGCGCGTTTTCACCCAGGGCGCCGTTGTCGTACAGCGCCTGTGTCAGCACCTGCGGTGCCTTTAGATTGACCGCCAGCACCGCGTCCCAGTATTCCGGGGTCATGTTGGCCAGGGTCTTGTCACGGGTGATACCGGCGTTGTGCACCACGATGTCGATGCCGTCGGGCAGGGCCGCAAGCAGTTGCGTTGCCGCGTCGCCGGCGCAGATGTCCAGGGGCAGCGCCTTGCCGCCCAGGCGCGCGGCCAGGGCGTCGAGGTCCTGGCTGGCTTGCGGCACATCCAGCAGCAGTACGTCGGCACCGTCCCGGGCCAGGGTTTCGGCAATGGCGGCGCCGATGCCGCGCGCGGCACCGGTTACCAGGGCGCGGCGCCCAGCCAGCGGCCGGGTCCAGTCCTCGACCTGGCTGGCGCAGGCATGCAGGCGCAGCACCTGGCCGGAGATGAAGGCGCTTTTGGGCGAGAGGAAGAAGCGCAGGGCACCTTCCAGCTGGTCTTCCGCGCCGGGCCCGACATACAGCAACTGCGCGGTCGCACCGTTGCGCAGCTCCTTGGCCAGCGAGCGGCTGAAGCCTTCCAGGGCCCGTTGGGCAATGCTGGCCAGTGGGTCGTCGAGGCTTTCTGGTGCGCGGCCCAGCACCACCACATGGGCGCACGGCGCCAGGCTGCGCAGCAGTGGCTGGAAAAATTCGCGCAACTGCTTCAACGCGTCGCTGTCGGACAGGTGACTGGCATCGAATACCACGGCCTTGATCTTCGGCCCCAGGCCAGCCACCCACGCTTCGGCCTGGAGGTTGTCGGTATTGAAGCTGTAAAGCGTGTCGGTCAGGCGCGGGGCAATGGCTTCGACCTGGCTCGCCAGTGGCCCGCCACCCAGTACCAGGGCACCCTCGACCGGGCGCAGGCGGCCGGCCTGCCAGCGCTCCAGCGGCGCCGGGCGTGGCAGGCCAAGGGCATCCACAAGACGGCGGCCTAGGTTGGAGTTGGCAAAGCCGAGGTAGCGATCGCTCATGAGTGGGTCTCCCGGAAGGCAAGCTTGAAAGTGTGGACCAACTTTGTGGCAAGGTCGTTCGAGTGCGGTAAAAACACCTAGGCTGTACGGATCAAATTGTTTCAGGAGGAACAAGCGCATGCGTTCACTTCGCCGGGTCGCGATCCTGGGCGGCAACCGAATTCCCTTCGCCCGCTCCAATGGCGCCTACGCCACGGCCAGTAACCAGGCGATGCTCACCGTCGCCCTCGAAGGGCTGATCGAACGCTACCGCTTGCATGGGTTGCGCATGGGGGAAGTGGTGGCCGGTGCGGTGCTCAAGCACTCGCGTGACATGAACCTGACCCGTGAGTGCGTGCTGGGCTCGCGGCTGTCGCCGCAGACGCCGGCCTACGACATCCAGCAAGCCTGCGGCACCGGGCTGGAGGCAGCGCTGCTGGTGGCCAACAAGATTGCCCTGGGGCAGATCGACTGCGGCATTGCCGGCGGCGTGGACACCACCTCCGATGCGCCGATTGCGGTCAACGAAGGCCTGCGCCACATCTTGCTGCAGGCCAACCGTGGCAAAAGCCTGGGCGAGCGGCTCAAGCCATTCCTCAAGCTGCGCCCTCACCACCTGAAACCCGAATTGCCGCGCAACGGCGAGCCGCGCACCGGGTTGTCGATGGGCGAGCATTGCGAACGCATGGCCCAGGCCTGGCGCATTGGCCGTGCCGAACAGGACGAGCTGGCGCTGCTCAGCCACCAGGCGCTGGCTGCCGCGTACGCCGAAGGTTGGCAGGATGACCTGCTGACGCCGTTTCTGTCGTTGACCCGTGATAACAACCTGCGCCCCGACCTGACCCTGGAGCAACTGGCCAGGCTCAAGCCGGCCTTCGATCGCAGCGGGCAGGGCACGCTGACGGCGGGCAATTCCACACCGCTTACCGATGGTGCTTCGCTGGTGTTGCTGGGCAGCGAGGAATGGGCCGAGCAGCAGGGGCTGTCGGTGCTGGCCTATCTGGTCGATGGCGAAACTGCTGCGGTGGATTTCGTCACTGGTCGCGAAGGCTTGCTGATGGCGCCGGTGTATGCGGTGCCGCGGCTGCTGGCGCGCAATGGCCTGACGCTGCAGGACTTTGACTATTACGAGATTCACGAAGCCTTTGCTGCCCAGGTGCTGTGCACGCTCAAGGCCTGGGAAGATGCCGATTATTGCCGTGAGCGGTTGGGGCTGGATGCGCCGCTCGGGGCGATCGACCGCAGCAAGCTCAACGTCAAGGGCAGTTCGCTGGCGGCCGGGCACCCGTTTGCCGCGACCGGTGGGCGGATATTGGCCAACCTGGCCAAGTTGCTGGCGAGGGCGGGGAAGGGGCGGGGGTTGATTTCGATC